>JBAVTI010000213.1:0-5290 GCA_049696055.1 Paracoccaceae bacterium
GGGCCAATAATGCCAAGCGCCTCGCCCTTGGCCAGATCAAAGCTCACGTCATCCGTGACCTTTAGCGCGCCGAAAGATTTCGACACCGATTGCAGCGACAGGATTGGCATTTCAACGTCCCTAATCGTCGCCCCGACAGCGCAATGCCGCCGGGGCTGATCATTTTACCAAAGGGTTTCAAGCGTTCCGGTCAGGGCAATCTCCGGCGCATTGGCGTTTTCAACGATCACGAGATCAAAGGTGCCATCCTCTTTGCGCCGCCATTGCCCGCCCACCAGCGGCGTCTTGGTTACGTTCTTGCGCGCAAACGGCGGCACGTTTTCCTGGCCCCAGCCGATCTTGCCGACCACCGTATCCAGGTTCGTCGCCCCAATCGCCGCCGCCAGCGCATCACCATCGGTCGGGTCTTCAACGCGCTTTAGCGCATCAATCGCCACTTCAAACAGCGCATGCACAAAACCCACCGGCATTGTCCATTGCCGCCCCGCCGCCTTCTCAAACCCTGCTGCCAATTCCGCGCAGGTCTCGCCGGTCATCGAGGATTTGAACGGATGGTTTGGCGACCACCACACTTCGCAAGTCAGATTGTGGCCCAGTTCGCCCAGCGCCGCGACGCTTTCGGGGAACAGCAACGCCTTGGCAACCGACACCAGCTTGGGCTTGTAGCCCTGCTGTGCGGCTTGGGTCCAGAAGGTGGTGAAATCTGGCGGGATCGGAATGCCCACCATAATCTCGCAATTGGCCGCCTTGAACGCGTTGATCTGCGCCGAATAGTCGTCGGTCAGGTTCTGATAGCGCCCGGTATCGGTCAGGTTATACCCCGCTGCCGCCAACGCCGGCGGCATGCCCACATCGCTGGCCCAGGCGTTGCCATCCCCATCATTTGGCCACAACGCGCCGACATTCTTGTTGGTCTCAATCGAATTCCACATATTCATGAAGACCGAGACGTTATCCTCCAGCCCCCAGAAAAAGTGATAGACATAGTCAAATTCCTGCCAGCTTGCCGGATCGGCCGGGTTGCCCTGCTGGCCGATAAACCACGGCTGCCACGGTGCCACGGATGAGATTACCGGAATTTCCTCGGCCTCGGCCACGGTGCAAACCGGGTTGGTGGTTTCGGGCGTCGAGGCCACAAGGATCAGGTTCACCTCATCGCGGCTGATCAGTTCCTTTGCCACTTCGGCGGCGCGGTTCGGGTTGGATTGGCTATCTTTTACAATAACTTCCACGTCCCAGCCCAGCGCCTTGGTGGCATCAAGGAACTTGGCAACCATGTAATCGTCGGCTTCGGAAAACGCCGAAAGCGGCCCTGATTGCGGGCTGACATAGCCGATCTTGATTTTCATGCCCTGCGCAAAGGCGGGCAAGGCAAGGCTGCTGGCCGCAACGGCCGCGCCGGTTTTCAAAAGGTGTCTTCTGGTGAACATCGCGTTTCCTCCCTGATTTTTTCCCTAGGTCGCCAAACCCTTGCCCGTCGCATGGCTGGTCTGGCTGTATCGGCTGCCTGCCACACCCGATGCAGCGTCGTGGTCACAAGCTGCCCGCAGCCTATGCTGTCACCAATGACAAGAAGATCACTTCGCGCGGGGCTTATATCGCGTTGCGTTATGAAGCCCGCGCGCGGTGTTTCATGCCTCGGCGCGGGTCTGAACGTGCAGGCGGTCCATCACCTCGTCAAACCTGCGGCGCAGTTCTTCGGCGGTGGCGGCGGTGGCGGCCACATAGAAATCTGGCCGCAACACCACATAGGCCGCACCAATGCCATTTAGCCAATTGGCATAAGTGCCCTCGACATCCACCGCATCGCAGATCGTGCCGATGGCCCCGATTTTCACCGCATGCCCGCCAAGGCCCGCCAGTTGCGCCCGCTGTTCGGGGGCCAAGGCCGCACTTGGGTCGGCGTCCAGCCCCAGCACCATCCAGCCAAAGCCCACCGCCTGATCGAACCGATCCCGCACACCGTTCGCCTCAACCACACCTTGCACCGACAATTCGCCCGCATGGGCAGCATCGGCACACCATGCGCCCGGCCCAAGTTGGCAAATATCTGTCGGCACCGGCTTCAGGTTTCGTGCCAGAAGATCGGCCTTCATCACCCGGTCGCGCTCTGCCGCAGCGTCCGGGTCGGAAATGCAGATGATCTTGCCCAACTCTTGGCTAAAGTTGATGTAATGCTTGGCATGTTCCAGCCGTTCCGAGGAATAGCTGTCCAGCACCTCTGCGCCCACTTTGCCCTCCAGAATGGCGTTCAACCGCCAACCCAACGCGAAAGCATCGCGCAGGCCCGCACACATCCCCTCGCCGGCAAAGGGCGGCATCAGATGTGCGGCATCACCCGCCAGCGCACAGCGGCCCTTGTTCCAAACCGTCGCCCACCGCGCCTGAAAACGGTAAACTGCGCTCCGCTCCAACGCGGCATTTTCTGGCGTCAGGCCCCAGGGTGCCAACAACTTCCACGCATTTTCGGGCTTCTGGATCTCTTCGGCGCTTTCATGGGGCAGCACCATATACTCCCACCGCCGTCGCGCCGGACCACCCGGCACCGGGCCGGGGCCACCCGGCACAATCGTCGTCGGGCGCTTCGGGTCGCACAGTTGCCACTGCGCCGGCTCGCCCTTGCGCGACGCCACATAGTCAAACTGCGGGATCATATCGAGGATCAGCCAATCAAAGAAATAGCCCTTATCCTCGTTCTCAATCCCCAACGACTGCCGCACCATGCTGTTGGCACCGTCCGCGCCCACCACAAATTTCGCCCGGATCGTGCGAACATCTGTGCTGGTCGCATCCTCTGCCGCCGTCCGCCGCAAGGTCAGCGTGGCGCTGTCGGTATCCTGCACCAAGCTCGTCGCTTCAAACCCGCGGATCTGGGTGATATTCGGATGCTGGCTGGCAATCCCGGTCAGCCGCGTCTCCAGTTCGGGTTGGTTGAACCAATAACGCACCCGCCAGCCCGAGGCCGAGGTGCTTTGCCAATCGACGATCTGCAAATTCTCGCGGTTGGCGTCTTTCCAGTAATACAGCTCATCATGATAGCTGATCGCCGGGTCGCTTTCGGAATCGATCCCCAGTACCGCCAGAATGCGCGCAATCTCGTGGTCATAGGTCACGGCACGCGGGCGGCCATAGCTGGGCGTCCAGCGTTCGATAAGGGTCACGCGTTTGCCCTGCTTGCCCAGCAAGATCGCCAGAAAGGTGCCAACCGGCCCGCCTCCGACAATCGCAACATCCGTGTCAAACTCTGCGTCAGCCTGCGCTGCGCCCGTCTTGGTGGCCGACATTCCGATCTCCTCCGCAAAAAATGGGCCGCGCGCCAAGGGCTGCGAACCCGTCCTTTCCTCGTGTTTCGCCAACCCCTCCTCGGGCTGCAAAATTCTATGCTTTTTGATCTAGATCAAAAATGAATGTTCGTCAATATTGTGGGTGCGTCATATTTGTGAGGCTGCAAGATCTGGAAAGGGATCTATAACCCATTAAAAATATGTACTATAATCCCGCAAGCCCCTCGCATACCCGACAGAATCTCTGCACCGCAGCAAAAAAGCACCGCATTTGCCAGAATTTCAGCAACGCCTCTGCCGAATCTATTTTACATCCTCAATCCTGAACCCATTCACTTGCGAACCAATTCAGAAGGCTGTATCCTCGACACCGAATTCCCGCCAAAGCCTGAAGGCCCTGCATTCATGACCCACGACCCAACCGAAGGCCGCGTGGCCCGCCGTCAGCGCCGCAACCGCGCCGCGTTGATCAGCGCCGCCCGCCTGATCATGAGCCAGAAGGGCGTCGACGGCACCACCATGCTGGAAATAGCCGAAGCCGCTGATGTCGGCGCAGGCACCGTCTACAACTATTTCAAATCCAAAGATGAACTCGCCATCGCCGTGTTGGAAGAAATGATGCACGACCTTGCGCAACGGATCGAAAAGGTCACCAATACCTTCGAAGACCCGGCGCAGGTCTATGCCTTCGGCATCCGAACCGTGCTGGAAACCGCCACCAAAGACGTGCGTTGGAAGCAGCTTCTGAACCGCTCCGAAGTGATCGCCGACGCCACCTTTCGCCGAATGGGCCCCTTCGCCATCCGCGACCTTAAGAAAGCCACGCTCGCAGGCCGCTTTTTTGTCCGCGATGCCGAATTGGTCTGGAAACTGGCAACCCACGCCATTGTCGGGGTCAGCCTTGCCATTACCACCGGGCAATTGCCCGCCTCGGCGATTGACGAAACCGTGGTCAGCCTGCTGTGCATGACCGGTATCGCCGACGCAAACGCCCGCGAACTGGCAACCCGCCCGCGGCCCGAACTGGAACCCGAAGCGAAATCCTGATCGGGCCCTGTTGTGCATGGCCCCCGCAAACTGCACCGCTCTCCCAGACTTTTGGCTGAGTTGCCTCACGTCAAGATAGGTGCGAAGTTTCTGAAGAAAATCACTCAGGAGGAGGCCTACACATGCCCGCATCGGTTAAGATCCACCCGTCGGTAGATAATGGCGTCCGCGCTGGAAAAGCTGGCTTTTCCGGCGGCACGCTGGTCTGCAACTGTACCACCAACCCGGTCGAGGTTCAGATCGGCTCGGATTGTCTGCACAATCACGTTTGTGGCTGCACCAAATGCTGGAAACCGGCAGGGGCGACCTTCTCGATGGTTTCCGTCGTGCCGACCGACAAGGTCAAGGTCACCAAGAATGCCGACAAACTGGCAGTAGTTGATGCTGCGGCGCTGATCCAGCGCCATGCCTGCAAGGGCTGCGGAGTTCATATGCACGGGCCGGTTACCCGTCCGAACCATCCGTTCACCGGGCTTACCTTCATTCATACCGAACGCTCGAAAGAAGAAGGTTGGGCTCCGCCTACCTTTGCGGCCTTCGTGTCCTCGGTCATCGAAAGCGGCACCAAGCCCGAACAGATGGATGCCATCCGCGCCCGCCTGAACGAACTTGGCCTGCCGCCCTATGATGCGCTGTCGCCGGGATTGATGGACTACATTGCCACCTTCACCGCCAAGGCAAGTGGCGTCCTCAAGGCCTGATCACCTCCCACCCCGCCCACGGCCCCTTGGCCCCGGGCGGGGCACCTTCGTGGTATCGGTGTCGGCATGGCGAGGCTGTCTGGCACTCTCCGCATCCCGGCGCCCCGCGTCGGGCCCTTTTTTCCAGGAGTATACATCATGCGCACCCGCGCCGCCGTTGCTGTTGCTGCAGGCAAACCGCTTGAAATCATGGAGGTTAATCTCGAGGGCCCCAAGTTCGGCGAGGTGCTGATCGAGATCAAGGCCACCGGCATTTGC
>JBAVTI010000214.1:0-14074 GCA_049696055.1 Paracoccaceae bacterium
CTCTTTGGAGGCCGCCGGCGACAAGATCCTGCGCCCCCTCGCCGACGGCACCTTAGGTTCCGCCCAGAACCCCTACCCCGGCCTGATCGCCCTCGACGGCAACCTGACCGCCGCCCTGCTGGCAATCATCGCCATCTCCCCCCTTTTCGCGGCCGCCGACCTCCGCCTCGCCCCCGCCAGCCCCGGCAAGGCCGAACGTCTGACGCCCCTCCTTTCCCACCCCCGCGCCACGTTCTACGTGAACCTCGAAGAGGCCGGCATCCTCGCCAAAACCCCCTTCGCCACCGCCCCACAGGCCGCAACCGGCCTGCTCGCCCGCGGTGCCGCCCGCGTCCTTGTCACCGACGGCGGCCACGCCTGCGCCATGGGTGACCGCTCTATTGGGGTGATTTCCGCCACCCCGCCGCCCGTCCTCGTGACCCGCATCACCGGTGCTGGCGATACCTTCATGGCCGCCCATATCGTGGCCGAACAATCCGGCGCCCCCCCAACCGCCGCCCTCACCGCTGCCCTGCGCGCCGCCGCCGATTATATCTCAGGAGAAATCTGAATGACCCTGCCGCTGACCCATACCCCCGAAGTCGCCCAAGCCCTGGCCTCTGGCCGCCCCGTCGTGGCACTTGAGTCCACCATCATCAGCCACGGCATGCCGTTTCCGCAAAACGTCGACACCGCCCGCGCCGTCGAACAGGCGGTCCGCGACGCCGGGGCCGTGCCCGCCACGATTGCCGTGATCGCCGGAAAAATCCATATTGGCCTTAGCGATGATCACCTGAACTCTTTCGGTCAAGCCCATGATGTTATGAAGCTTTCCCGCGCAGACCTTGCTGCTTGCCTGGCAATGGGGCGGATGGGAGCCACGACCGTCGCTGCCACCATGATCTGCGCACATCTTGCCGGCATCGACGTTTTCGCCACCGGCGGTATCGGCGGCGTACACCGCGGCGCTGAGATCAGCTTTGATATTTCAGCCGACCTGACCGAACTTGCCAAAACCCCGGTTACCGTTGTCGCCGCCGGGGCCAAGGCGATACTGGATTTGCCAAAGACGCTGGAATTCCTTGAAACCCAAGGGGTTACGGTCATTTCTTACGGTCAGGACGCGTTTCCTGCCTTTTGGTCACGTTCTTCCGGCCTCGCCTCGCCGCTGCGGATGGATGACGCGAAAACCATTGCCACCGCCCACTTGTTGCGCGCGCGCCTTGGCTTGGCCGGGGGGCAGTTGGTTGCCAACCCGATCCCGGTTGCTGCCGAAATTCCGCACGCTGAAATCACTCCGGTGATCGAGGCCGCGCTCCGCGACGCCGCAGTTCAGGGTATCGCCGCCAAAGCCGTCACCCCGTTCTTGCTTGACCGGATGTACGCGATGACGGCCGGGCGCTCGCTAACCTCGAACATTGCCCTCATTTTGAACAATGCCCGCTTGGGTGCTGAAATCGCGATCGAGATTGCCCGGCAGAAATCAACCCAAAGCCTATCTGGCGCGTCGGCATTGTAGCCCCGGCACAGCCCCCTTACAGTCGTCGAAAACATGGGAGCCGACATGGCCGATCCAACCCCTCATCGCCGCCGCGGCCTGTTTGCAGGCCTTCGGGCCAGCTTTCTGACCGGTCTGATTGTGGTATTGCCGGTCGGTCTGACGATTTACTTTGTCTACACCCTGATTGGTTGGATCGACAGTTGGGTTTTGCCCTTCGTTCCCACCGCCTACAAACCCGACACCTTGTTGCGGCGATTGTTTGGCGAAGACACCCAGCTTGGCCTGCGCGGCGTTGGCGTCTTGGTATTCCTGGTTTTCACTGTCGTTATCGGCTGGATAGCCAAGGGCCTGATCGGGCGGTCGCTAATCGCTTGGGCAGAGCGGCTGGTTGAACGCATGCCCGTGGTAAGATCAATCTACAACGGTTTGAAACAAATAGCAGAAACGGTTTTCGCGCAATCGGAAACCAAATTCGACAAAGCCTGCCTCGTGCAATTCCCGCGTCCGGGGGTCTGGGCCATCGGCTTTGTCGCCATCAAAGCCAAGGGTGAAATTGCAGAAAAGATGCCGGTTGAGGGCGATATCTGGACGGTTTTTGTCGCCACCACCCCCAACCCAACCTCAGGTTTTCTGGTCTATGTGCCGGCATCAGATGTCATCATGCTGGATATGACGCTTGAAGACGCCGCCAAGTTGATTATCTCGGCGGGTCTGGTTTATCCCAATGCAAAAGATCCGACGCAGCCTGTAGAATAGTCACTATAATCTATTTAAAACAATGATTTGCGAAACTAAGTTCGCAAAACACATTAAGATTACATCGCAGTCCAGCCGCCATCAACCGAGATCGTGGTTCCGGTAATCTGATCGGCATGCGCCGAGCACAGGAATACCACTGTTCCTCCCAACTGCCCGGTTGTCGCAAACTGCCGCGACGGTTGCCGCGCCAGCATCACCTCGCGCACTACCGTCTCGCGGTCCATGCCATGCGCCTTCATCTGATCGGGGATTTGCGCCTCGACCAGCGGCGTCAGCACATAGCCCGGACAAATGGCGTTGCAGGTAATGCCCTGCCCGGCGGTTTCCAGCGCCACGGTTTTCGACAGTCCCACCACCCCATGTTTGGCGGCAATATAGGCCGATTTGAACGGGCTTGCCGTCAGTCCATGCGCCGATGCGATGTTGACCACCCGGCCCCACCCCCGCGCCCGCATCCCCGGCAAGGCCGCCGCCGTGGTGTGAAACGCCGAATTCAGGTTGATGGCGATAATCGCATTCCATTTGTCGACCGGGAATTCTTCAATCGGCGCCACATACTGGATGCCGGCGTTGTTCACCAGGATATCGCAGCCCCCGGCGCGCGCGATCAACGCCCGACACGCTGCGCCGTCCGCCATATCCGCGGCCATATACCGCGCTGTTACACCAAATTCGGCACCGATCCGCGCCGCCAGCGCATGATCCTCGGCCCGATCGGTGAAAGAGTTGATCACCACATCCGCCCCTGCCCGCGCCAGCTCTTCGGCAACACCAAGACCGATGCCCGAATTAGATCCGGTAATAACTGCCGTTTTGCCCTTTAGGGTCATGCTCGCCTCCGCTGATGTTGCACCTGCAGCAATAACCGATATCCCCCCCGATATCGAGATCGCTTACGCACAAACCGCAGAACGTCGCCACCGTCCTTGCAACCTTACCTGTCTCCAACGCCAATTCTTCAAAAATTGGTCGGATCTTCCTCTGTCGGCTGGCAGAATCAGTTTGGGACAAAGCGACAGAGTGAATGAAGGGCTGCGGCTTGCAGACCGTGCCGCAATGCCTGCGCCAAAAAAAACGCCCGCACGAAGCGGGCGTTAAGTTATTGAGGCAGGTTTCATACAGGCAAGAAACCTATCGAGCAGTAAGTTCCTTATACGCGTATCCCCGCCGCTGGCCAAGTTAAAAGTTTGAAAACCCCGCCAAGCCCCCGTAATCTTGCGCACAACAAACAAAGGCCGAACAGGGATTGTAGCCAGAATGAGAATAGAATTTTTCGCAAAACTGCGGACCGTGGGCTTCGCACTCGGGCTTTCGGCACTGGCCTACCCTGGCTGGGCAGAGCCGCGCCATGGCATAGCTATGTATGGCGAACCCGCTCTTCCACCTGATTTTGTGTCCCTGCCCTATGCCAACCCTGATGCTCCAAAGGGCGGGCGCATCATCTTTGGCGAAAGCGGCGGCTTCGATAGTCTGAACCCTTTCATCATCAAAGGTCAGGCACCGGCAGGCGTAAGTCTTCTTACAGTTGAGACGCTTATGGGCCGTTCTTACGACGAACCCTTCTCGCTTTACGGGCTTTTGGCCGAATCGGTCGATACCGACGAGGGCCGCACTTTCGTTGAATTCACCCTGCGCGACGGGGCCACCTTCTCGGACGGCGCGCCGGTTACCCCCGAAGACGTTTTGTGGTCGTTCGAAAAGCTGGGCATCGAAGGCAGCCCCCGTTACGCAGGGGCCTGGGCCAAGATCGGCAAGTCCGAGATTACCGGGCCGCGGTCGGTCAAGTTTACCTTCAACACCGAAGACCGCGAATTGCCGCTGATCCTTGGCCTGCGCCCGATTCTGAAAAAGGCCCAGTGGGAGGGGCGCGATTTCACCGCCTCGACCCTGGATGCCCCGATCGGTTCCGGCCCTTATATCGTGTCCGAGTTTGAACCCGGCCGTTTCATCAGCTTCAAGCGAAATCCGAACTGGTGGGGCAAGGATTTGCCGTTCTACCAAGGTCAGCATAATTTTGACGAGGTGCGCTACGACTATTTCGGCGATGGCGGTGTGGTGTTCGAGGCGTTCAAAGCCGGCGAAATCAGCACCTTCCGCGAAGGCAATGCCGCCAAATGGCTGTCAAACTACGATTTCCCCGCCGTAACCGCAGGCGATGTGGTGAAATCGGAAATCCCTCACGGCCGCCCCTCGGGCATCGAAGGCTTTGCCTTCAACACCCGCCGTCCGATATTTGCCGATTGGCGGGTGCGCGAGGCACTGATTGCCGCCTTCAACTTCGAGCTGATCAACACCACCATCACCGGCGGCACCCAGCCGCGCATCACCTCGTATTTCTCCAACTCGGACCTTGGCATGATCCCCGGTACGCCCGCCGAAGGTGCGGTAAAGGCGCTGCTTGATCCGTTTGCCGACAGCCTCGCCCCTGGCACCCTCGAGGGCTATACCCTGCCAATATCCGACGGCACCGAGGCCAATCGGGCAGGCATCCGGGCTGCCACCAAACTGCTGGCAGACGCTGGCTGGACCGTTCAGGATGGTGTCCTCAAAGATGCCACCGGCACGCCCTTTGCCTTTGATATCCTACTGGTGCAAGGCGCTGATGAAATGCTGTCGGTCGCCAATATCTATATCGAGGCGCTGAAACGCCTTGGCATCGCCGCCTCGGTCACAACGGTTGATTCCGCCCAATACAAGGAACGCACCACCGCCTATGACTTTGACATGACCCACTATATCCGGTCTTTGTCGCTGTCGCCCGGCAATGAACAAATGCTCTATTGGGGGGCCGCTGGTGTTACCGAACCCGGCACCCGCAATTGGATGGGGATGAATTCTCCCGCCGCCGAGGCGATGATCAAATCCATGCTTTCCGCAAAATCGCGCGAAGATTTCGTCACCGCCACCCAAGCACTTGATCGTGTTCTGACATCGGGTAGATATGTGATCCCGATGTGGTATGCTGACGTCTCAAGGCTGGCGCACAGCAAACACCTGAAATTCCCCACGCGCCTGCCGATTTACGGGGACTGGCTGGGGTTCCAGCCAGAAGTCTGGTGGTATGAGGACTGAAACGCTTTGATAAAAGCGCGCAAAGAGCAGGACTGCGACGATGAAAAAACTGATGTTACTGGCGCTACTGGCCACCCTATCCGCCTGCGGCACCATCGACGGCATTGGCCGCGATATCTCGGGCGGGGCAAACCGGGTGGCGGGCTGGTTCTAGACCGGTTCAGGCGTCAGCACTGACGCCAAACGCCGAAATGGGCCGGGGTTATTCCCCGGCCCTTTCCATTTCCGCCATTTCCGCCACGTCTTCTGCCACTTCGGCCTGCGCCAACCGGATCACCGTCACGCTGCACCCGGCTTGCGCCACCACTTGGCTCGACACCGATCCCAGAAACCGCCGCGATGTCGAATGCCCGCGCGCGCCCATCAAGATATGATCCACCTTGTTATGGCCGGCATAATCAATAATCGCCGCCCCCGGATCGGCGTTCTCAAGGATCGCAAACGTCAGCCGATCCTCGGGCAATTCAATCGCCTCGGCCCATCCGCGCAATGCCACCAACCGCGAGACGTGCAGATGGTTGCCCTCGTCATCAACGCCGGAATCCAGCGCAATCCGGTTGGTCTTGATCACGTTGACACAAGACACCCGCGCATCAGGCTGCACAATCAACATCCGCTGCACCGATAACAACAACTGGTGCGCCAACGCTTCCATGTCCGGCGCAAGATCCACCGCCACCATCAAAATCGGCGCCTTGTCGATTTGCGAGGCCATGGTCAGCGGGGCCGCAAACCGTTTGACCTTGCGCATGTGCCGCCAGCGTTTGAACACCACCATCGCCCCGTCGCGTTTCACCTTGCGGGCCCTATCCGTCAGCCGCACCTGTGCCGGGTGCTGCAAATCAAACATCATTTGCGCCGCCGACTGATAGCGTCGTGCCGGGTCTACCTCTAGTGCCCGCAGAATAATCTCTTGCAGCCACTCCGGAATATCGGGCCGCAATGCCCGCGGCGGCTCTGGGTCGCGCCAAAGCCGCTTGCGCACCCCGCTTAGCTTTTCAGGGTCGCCAAACGGCTTTTTGCCGGTGGCCAATTCATAAATCATCGCTCCCAGCGCAAAGATATCGCTGCGCAGATCATTGCGCTGCTTCAGGTATTGCTCGGGTGCAATATAGGGAAAGGTGCCCATCGGAATGGTAAATTCTTCGGCAAGCAGATCGGGCAACTGGTCGTGCCGCGACAGGCCAAAATCAATGCACACCATCTCGCCGGTTTCGCGCTGCAAGAAATTGTCGGGCTTCAGATCAAGGTGGATCACATGCTGACGGTGCAATTCATGCACTGCCGCTGCCATCCGCGCCGACACCTCCATCACCTCCGACAAGGGGCGGGGGGCGGTTTTGAACAGGTGCAAAAGCGATGCCCCCTGGATCCGTTCGGTCACGATATAGGGCATCTCGGAAAAATCGCCCAAACCCATGACGCGCGGCACATGCGCCCCCGTCAGGCGCGGCATGATCATCTGTTCAACCTCGAACCCAACGATGGTAGGCCCATCGTAACCATCCAGAATCGTTGGAATTTTCATAACCATCGGTGTGCGATACATCGCGTGGGTCACTTCCCAGATCGTGGCGAACCCGCCTTTGTGCAGTTGCGCACCAAGGGTGAATCCGTTGATCTCCAGCCCGGTATGCGGTCGTATCTTCATGGCGTCATTCCCCTCGCATCAATCTTAACGCAAGGCTTTCCGGCAGCCCCGCTTCGCGCACCTTTCGCGCCGTGGTTGCCGTGTCATAGGCCACCCGTCGAAAGGTCAGTTCATTGGTTTCGGTATCAAATACCGCATAGCCCGCCTGCGCCACCTGATCGCGCGGTTGCCCCACCGATCCCACTACCGCCAGCCAGCGCCGCGACCGGATCAGCGGCACCGGCATTGCCATCGGAATGCGTTGTTGGCGCACCGATCCCCCCATATCGCAGCTTATCAAGGCGGGCACATGCACATGGCCGCAGAAAATCACCCGCGCCTTCGACACCCGAAAACTTGGCAGCGCCTTATTGTCGCTGGTGACATAGATCCAGCCGCCGGGGTCGTTGGCCGAGGCGTGAACGAACAGCAGATCGCCCTCGCTTTGCGTCAAGGGCAGGTCGGCCAGAAACTGCTTTTGCCCAGCGTCCAGCCGGGGCCGCGTCCAGTCGATCGCCTGTTTGGCATTGGCGTTCAGCAACTCGGTGCTGCCGATGGCGCTGTCGTGGTTGCCCTTGACGCACAGCGCCCCCGCCGCCACCAGCGCTTGCGCCTTGTCCACACACCATTCCGGGTCCGGGCCATAGCCGACAATATCGCCCAGCATCACAATCCGGTCGATCTTTCGCGCCGCCAGATCTTGCAACACCGCCCCAAAGGCCTCGCGGTTGCCATGGATATCCGTCAAAATTGCCAGCCGCATCAGCCCTCCCCCCTTTTTCTCAAACGCCACCGGCGCTGCCCTCCGCGCAAATAACCTACACAGTGGCGCGCAACCGCACTTTGATCTGACCCCGTTTCCTACCCACAGATGCCAAGGCCAGCGTCGCAGCAATTCAAAACCCGGCGCGCGCCAGTGAATTTCGGCACCAGTCAGGTTTGCAAGGCGTGTGATCGGGTTAAAAAAGTATGAATAAAAATCACTTATCTGTTTTATATCAATATGTTATGCGTCATAACACGCGTGTTATGCCCCCCATAACACACCTCTCACGCCAGCGATGTCACCCACAAAATCGTCGCATCTTCTTCTGAAACAGAGATCACATTATGCCCCATCGAGGCATCATAATAGGCGCTGTCTCCGCGTCTTAAATCAACGGGTTCGTAAAATTCCGTGTAAAGCCGGATAACCCCGGTCAGCACATACAGGAATTCCTCGCCATCGTGCCGCACCCAGCCATCAAACTCGGCCACATCCCGCGCCCGGATTGTCGCCCGATACGGCAGCATCTGCTTTCGGGTCAGGCTGGCCGCCAGCAATTCATGCTCATAGGTCGCCGTCGCGTGCCCCTGCCCCTCGCCCGCCTTCGTCACCGCAATACGCCCGTTCACCTGTGCTTTTGACGGCGGTGTAAACAGTTGCGGCACCGAAATCGCCAACCCCTCGGCCAGCTTTTTCAACGCCTCATAGGTCGGCGACATCTGCCCGTTCTCAATCTTTGACAGGGTAGATCGCGCCAACCCCGCCTGAACCGCCGCCTGTTCCAGCGTCCAGCCGCGGGCCTTTCGCAGCTCTCGCACCCGAATGCCCAGGTTTAGAGGCTCGACGGCAACCGCCGTGCCGTTTTCGCGGGCAATCTTGATGATGCTGGTCGGATCAGATTTGCTCATCTAACTGCCATAAGCCAGCCTGACCATCCTTCCAACGACCCTCCAGAACCTGCCGCGCCGACTTCCCTGCCAAATCGCTGGAATTGATCTGGCAACTTGGCGCTGCACGCCTTTATATGGCCCTACCCCGTGCTGCCTTTCGCAAAAACCCAAAGCATCGCCCCGCGCGATCAAAACCGCCCGCAGGAGGGCAAATGATCCGTCTAGATATTTTTTCCGATCCGGTTTGCCCTTGGTGCTATATTGGCAAAGCCCTGCTGGATCGCGCCCTCGAGGCCCATCCTGAACATATGTTCACAATCGAATGGCAGCCCTTTCAGCTAAATCCCGATATGCCGTCAGGCGGTGCTGATCGCGCGACCTATCTCGAATCGAAATTTGGCGGCAAAATCAATGCGGTACAGGCTTATGCCCGTGTCGAACAGGCCGCGCGCGATGCGGGTATCGACATAGATTTTGCGGCCATGAAACGCATGCCCAACACCCTTGATGCCCATCGTCTGATTCATTGGGCCGGGCTAGAGGGTCGGCAAACCGCGATGGTGTCGCGGCTGTTCCGGGCATTCTTTCGCGAGGGTCAGGATATTGGTGATCCCGCAACGCTGGCACGGCTGGCGGGTGATGCGGGCTTGGATGCCACGCTTACGGCACGGCTCTTGGCCACGGATGCCGACCGCGACGATATTGCCGCGCGCGATGCCCATGCCCGCCAAAAGGGCGTGAATGCGGTGCCGACTTTTCTGATTGCCAACCAATATGTGCTGTCGGGCGCACAACCAGTGGCGCTTTGGGGGCAAGTCATCGCCGAATTGGCGACGCGCCCTGCTGTAAACGACGGCGTTTAAGATGATCCTCGCCCACCTGCCTGCTGGTTACGTGCTTTCGCGCTCGGTCGGCGCGGCGCGGGGCCATCTGTTGTGGGTGGCTTTGTTTGCGTCCGTTTTGCCTGATTTCGATATGTTCTGGTTTCACTTGATGGATGCGGGCCGGATACACCACCATCGTTACTGGGTGCATATTCCGGGGTTTTGGCTGATGATCGCAGCCGTGGCCCTGCCTGCAGTCTTTTATGTTAAAAGGGCGCTGTTTGGGGCCGCTTTGATCTTCTTTGCGTCGATCTTCATACACCTTATTCTGGATTCCGTCGGCGGCGGAATCATGTGGCTATGGCCATACGATGACCGATTGATCAGCATCGTCATCGTCCCTGCCACCCAGTCACATTGGGTGTTGTCTTTTCTGCTGCACTGGACCTTTCTGGCCGAACTTGCGATCCTAGCCACCGCAGTCGGGTTGTTCATGACACGCGCCCGCCCTTAACGAAAGCTAACGCCCCTGATGCCCCAAAATCGCCTGCCGCAACGCGAATTCATCGCGCTGATTGCGATGCTGTTTGCCACCATCGCGTTTTCCATCGACGCCATGCTGCCCGCCATGCCCAGCATCGCCGCCGAGCTTTCGCCCGATGATCCGAACAAGGCGCAGCTGATTATCATGACCTTCGTGCTGGGCATGGGGATTGGCACGTTCTTTGCCGGGCCACTGTCCGACAGCTTTGGTCGCAAACCGGTGATGGTTTTGGGGGCAATGCTCTACTCGGCCGCAGCCCTAGCGGCTTGGGCCGCACCAACGCTAGAGGGCGTGCTGTTGGCGCGCCTGGTGCAGGGCCTTGGGGCCGCGGGGCCGCGCGTGGTGTCGCTGGCAATGGTGCGAGACCTTTACAGGGGGCGCGAAATGGCCCGTGTGGTCAGCTTTGCGATGATGATATTCACGCTGGTTCCGGCCGTGGCCCCCCTCTTTGGCACCGCAATCATCGCGGGTTTTGGCTGGCGCGCGATCTTTCTAGCGTTTGTGGTTTTCTCTGTTATTTCAATGATATGGCTGTCTATCCGGCAAGGCGAGACTCTGCTGCTATCCGACCGCCGCCCCCTTCGTGCCGGCCCCCTGTGGTCGGCCCTGCGCGAGGTGCTGTCACATCGCACCATCGTTATCACCGTTTTGGTGCAGGCCTTGGTGTTTGGCTGCCTGTTTGGCACGCTGTCATCAACCCAGCAAATTTTCGACCAAAGCTTTCACCGCGCGGCCAGCTTTCCGTGGTGGTTTGCGCTGATCGCAGTGCTTTCGGGATCGGCAAGCCTGCTGAATGCCGCCCTTGTGGTGCGGTTGGGGATGCGGTTTCTGGTCACCAGAACCTTAGGCGCACAAATATTCATATCGGTTTTTGTCGCCGCAACAACCGGGCTAGATCTGTGGCCCGCCGCTTTCGTTTTTCCGATCTATATCGCCTGGACCACCGGCGTATTCTTCATGGCGGGCCTGACCTTGGGCAATCTGAACGCCATGGCATTAGAGCCGGTCGGTCATATCGCGGGCATGGCCGCATCGGTCACCGGCGCATTGGCAACGGTATTTGGCGTCATGGTCGCGGCCCCACTAGGCATGGCGTTTAATGGCACGCCGCTGCCGTTGATGATCGGTGTCGGAGTTCTCTCGGCGGCGGCCTATGGTCTGATGAAAACAATCGCCCGCCAAAGTTAAGACTTTAACTTAAGTCTTTCGCTTAAGTCTATGGCCTGACAACCTTTTCCGCCAGATCCTTGGCAATGCCAAACGCACCTTTGATCCGCTCGCCTTCGGTTTTCCAGTCTCGGGGCAGGATGATCTTGTTGTCTTTCACCCGCGCCCCACCAACTTGCGCCTGAATAAACGCAACCAACCCGGCCGGATTGGCGAACTTGTCGTTATGAAACTGCACCGTCGCGCCTTTTGGCCCCGCATCCAGCCGCGAAATACCCGCCCGTTTGCACATCGATTTGATCCGCACCACCAACAGCAGGGTGTTCACTTCCTTTGGCAACGCCCCAAAGCGGTCGATCATTTCGGCAGCAAAACCTTCAAGCTCGACTTTGGTGGTCAGGTTCGACAAGCGGCGATAAAGCCCAAGCCGGATATCCAGATCGGGCACAAACTCTTCGGGGATCAGCACCGGCACCCCAAGATTGATCTGCGGCGCCCAGTGATCATCGGCTTGCGTCAGGCCGGCCAAGGCCCCCGATTTGATCTTGGCAATGGTTTCTTCCAGCATGGATTGGTAAAGCTCATAGCCTACCTCTTTGATATGCCCCGATTGTTCCTCGCCCAGCAGGTTCCCGGCCCCGCGCAGGTCAAGGTCATGCGAGGCAAGGTTGAACCCCGCCCCAAGGCTGTCAAGGCTGCCAAGCAGCCGCAGCCGTTTGGTGGCGGCGGGTGTCAGCGGGCTGCGCGGTTTGGTGGTAAGGTAGGCATAGGCGCGGGTCTTGGCGCGGCCCACCCGCCCCCGGATCTGATACAACTGCGACAGCCCGAACATATCGGCGCGATGCACGATCATGGTGTTTGCCGCCGGAATATCCAGACCGGATTCCACAATCGTCGTCGCCAGCAGCACATCATATTTGCCGTCGTAAAACGCGTTCATCCGCTCGTCCAGATCGTGCGCCGCAAGTTGGCCGTGGGCGATCACATAGCTGACTTCCGGCACATGGGTTTGCAGGAATGCCTCGATTTCCGGCAGATCGGCAATGCGTGGCACCACGTAAAACGTCTGTCCGCCGCGGAACCGTTCGCGCAGCAATGCCTCGCGAATGGTGATGGTGTCGAATTCCGAAACATATGTTCGTATTGCCAATCGGTCGACCGGTGGCGTGGCGATGATTGACAGATCGCGCACCCCGGTCAACGACAGTTGCAAGGTGCGCGGGATTGGCGTCGCGGTCAGCGTCAGCACATGCACCTCTGACCGCATTTCCTTTAGACGCTCTTTATGCGTCACGCCGAAATGTTGTTCTTCATCAATGACTAACAACCCCAAGCTCTTGAACTTTATCCCCTTGGCCAACAGCGCATGGGTGCCGATGCAAATATCCACAGTGCCGTCCTCAAGCCCGGCCCGCGTAGCGTTTGCCTCTTTCAAGGACACGAACCGCGACAGGGTGCGCACCTCGATCGGGAAACCTCTGAATCGTTCACTAAAGCTGCGAAAGTGTTGCCGCGCCAGCAAGGTCGTCGGGCAAACCACGGCCACCTGCATGCCCGCCAAGGCCGCCACAAAGGCCGCCCGCATGGCAACTTCGGTCTTGCCGAACCCGACATCGCCGACGATCAGCCGGTCCATCGGCGTTCCCGCCTCCAGATCAGCCACCACATCGGCAATCGCGCTCAGTTGGTCTTCGGTTTCGACATAGGGAAAACGCGCTGCAAACGCCTCCCACATCGCATGCGGCGCCTCGAGTATCGGGGCGTGGCGCAGATGCCGTTCGGCGGCAATCCGCATCAACCGTTCGGCAATTTCGCGGATACGGTCCTTAAGCTTTGCCTTCTTGGCCTGCCAGGCCCCCCCGCCCAGACGGTCAAGCAGGCCTTCCTCGTGGCCATAGCGCGACAGCAGTTCGATATTCTCAACCGGCAGATAAAGCCGGGCGTTTTCAGCATATTCCAGCAAAAGGCACTCGTGCGGTGCCCCCAACGCGGTGATCGTCTCCAGCCCCTTGAACCGCCCCACCCCGTGCTCGACATGCACCACAAGGTCGCCTATCGACAAAGTATTGATTTCTTGCAGAAAATTCTCGGCCTTGCGGCGTTTTTTCGGCTTAGAGATCAACCGGTCGCCCAGCACGTCTTGCTCGGATATCACCGCCAAGCCCGGCGTCACAAAGCCCTGCTCCAGCGCCCAGATGCACAGATATAGCCCGCCACGGCCCTCGGGCAGGCTGCGCAGATCGTCAATCAAGCTGGCACCCAGCACACCCTGATCCTCAAGCAAGCCCTTCAGGCGTTCCCGCGCGCCTTCGGACCAGCTGGCGATCACCACATGTGCATCCTCACGCAACGCGCGAATATGGTCCGATAAAGCCCCGAAAAGACTTATGTTTTCAAGTTGACGCTCTGACGCGAACGAACGGCCGATCCGCCCGCCCGCATCCAAAATCCCCGGTCCGGGCGATTGGCGCAGTGGCGACAGCTGAATTACCCGCAGCGGCGCCAGCATCGCCTCCCACGCCGCATCATCCAGATAAAGCAACCCCGGCGCTGCGGGCTTATAGACCGTGTCCATACGCCCCTTGGCGGTCAGTGCTTCGCGCCGGGCATCGTATTGGTCCTCGATGCCTTCCCACCGCGACAACCGCACCGGCGTGGTGGCATCATCCAGCATCACCGCAGCGGTCGGCAGATAGTCAAACAGGGTTTCCAGCCGGTCGTGAAAATACGGCAGCCAATGCTCCATCCCCTGATGTTTGCGGCCCGCGCTGACCGCTTCATACAAGGGGTCGTCCACCCCGGCGGCCCCAAATTCGATCCGGTAATTCTGCCGAAACCGGGTAATCGCGGCCTCGTCCAAAATCACTTCAGACACCGGCGCCAGATCAACCGCCTTCAGCTTTTCGGTCGTGCGCTGGGTTTCGGGGTCAAACCGCCGCGCG
>JBAVTI010000215.1:0-8052 GCA_049696055.1 Paracoccaceae bacterium
GCCCAAGGTCGGAAAAGCGCATGGCTATCAGGTTTTTCGGTTGTGGAATTGCCAATGCCACAACGCAGACGTGGGTCCGAATTCTATTCCTGAGCCAGCGTTTGAATGAATTTTGAGAACAACTCACCCTGCGAGCTGATCCTGAGTTTGGCATAGATATTGCGGCGGTGGATCCGAGCCGTTCCCGGCGATATGCCTAAAATACGGCCCACCGCCTCGGCGGAATTTCCCTTTAGCGTATGTTCGACGACCTCTCGTTCGCGCGGGGTCAAAACGCCTTGGCCGAAGGTATGGAAGGATTGTTCGATCCGGGTTCCCCGTCGCTGCCCGCGCTGGCCGACCGAAGTGCTGGCGAACTGATCGGCCAAGTCCGCCCAATGGCGGCGCAGGCATGCATCTACAACGGGGTAAAGCTCGGCCAGACTGCGCAGTTCTCGGCCTGAGAATGGCTTTTCGGCGCGCATGAGGGACAGAACCACCGTCACCCCAGCGGGCATATCGACGAAGAACCCGACCTCTTCCGCCAAACCGGTCTGAATGTAGTAGCTGCGATAATACTCGCCCTGATAAAAACGGTCCGGCGCAAGATCGCGCATCCGGTAAAGGCCTGCGGCGACCGGTTGGGTGGCCGCCAGAAAGAACGGGTCGAGCAGATAGGGGCCGTCTTGATAGTCTGTGACAAAGACCTTGCGCTTTTCGGCAGGAAAATCATCGAACAGGTCAACCGGGCGCGCCGCCTCGCAGTAACCGAAAATCACCGTGTATGAATAGGCGGCCACGCTGCGTAGAAGGGTTGCCAAGGCCAATGGCAAACCGGGCGTGCCGATGGCCAGGATTGCGGCGCCGGTTTCTGACAATAGCTCGGCTTTATTCACGTCTTTCGCCTTAAGTCCCGGGATATGCAATTTGTGATATATACAATGAATGGCGCTGTTTCTACTGTTTCAGGTGAAACCAAGCATACATGGCGTTAGATGAACCGCACTCTGCAAAGCCAAGACGCGCCGATCGCCGAGCTTCGAGGTGCAACCAAGCACTTTGGCGCAGTCGTTGCGGCAGCCGATCTTAACCTGACGATTAAGCGGGGTGAGTTCCTTTCGTTCTTGGGGCCGTCGGGCTGCGGCAAGACAACAGCGCTGCGGATGTTAGCCGGGTTTGAGGCTCCGACCGCTGGCGACGTGTTGCTGGACGGGGTGCGGGTTAACGACCTGCCGCCTCATCGACGCCCGGTGAATATGGTGTTTCAGCACTATGCGTTGTTCCCGCATCTGAACGTGGCCGAAAACATCAGTTACGGCCTGCGCCAGCGGCGCCCGCGACTGCCTGCCGCCGATATCGCACGCGCCGTTGAAAAGGCGTTGGATACGGTGCGCCTGCCCGGATTTGGCAACCGCCGCATATGGGAGATGTCTGGCGGTCAGCAGCAACGGGTAGCCTTGGCCCGCGCGATCATCAACCAGCCAAAACTGCTATTGTTGGATGAGCCGTTGGCGGCATTGGACAAAAAGCTGCGCCGTGACATGCAGATCGAATTGCAGACCCTGCAGCGCCAACTGGGTATCACCTTTGTGCTGGTGACGCATGATCAGGAAGAAGCGCTGTCGATGTCTGACCGCATCTGCATCATGCAGGGCGGGCGGATTGTTCAGGTGGGCAGCCCGCGTGATCTTTATGACCGACCGATAAACCGATATGTCGCCGATTTCGTGGGCAAATCGAACTTCTTTGGCGGCACCGTGGGTGCGACTGCGGCAGCCGATTGCAGTCTCGTCATTGCTGGCGGGCCTGTTATCCGTGGTCGGGCGACCCAAGTGCTGGTGGCTGGGCAAGCGGCCTCGGCCAGCCTGCGACCAGAACAGATCAGCCTGTCGCGGGTGCCAACAGGCGATGCCGGTCTTGGTGTCAGGATCGTGACCCGCATATTCCTGGGCGAGCACACGGAATACCTAGTGAAGAACGACGTTCTGGGCGCGTTTTTGGTGCTGGTGCCCCGGCAAGCGGAAAATAAAGCGGGTGAGTTCGAACCCGGAGATGCAGCCCATGCAAGTTGGCAGGACGGGGCTGCGCTTATTTTGGCAGAAAACTGAAACACAACAATTCCAACTGGGAGAATGAACATGACAGACCGGAATGACTTCATATCTCGTGAAAAGTTTATGGCGGAACTGATGCGCTACAAGAAAGGTTCGGTTTCGCGCCGGCATTTCATGGGAGTGACGGGCTTGGGCCTTGCGACCACGGTGCTTGGGTCGGCGTTGCCGGGGCTGCGCGGTGCTGCTTGGGCGCAAACGGCAATAGGTGACCGGGTGGTGCTGGCCAGTTGGCCAAACTATCACGATCCTGCGAACTTTGATGCTTTTGCTGCGGCAACCGGTGCTGCGGTGGACATGAGCGTTTTTGGCTCGAACGAAGAGATGCTGGCGAAGCTGCAGGCGGGCGGATCAGGTTGGGATGTGTTTGTGCCAACGAACTATACCATCACCACATATGTTGCCGAAGACTTGATCGAGCCCTTGGACCTGTCGCGTATCCCGAACTATGATCCGGCGGCTTTTGAGGCGCGATTTGCCGGGCCAGGCACCGTAGATGGCAAGGTTTACGCGGTGCCAAAAAACTGGGGCACGACGGGTTTTGCTGTGAACACCTTGCAAACTGGCGGCAAGAAGCTGACAACTTGGAAAGAGTTCTGGGATATGACCATGGCCGAGTTTTCAGGCCGCACGATGGTGCATGACTATCAGTTGACCACTATCGGCAACGCTTTGAAATACTTTGGTTTCTCGTTCAATTCCATTGATACAGCAGAGCTTGCTCAGGCTGAAAAGCTGCTTATTGATGCCAAGCCGCATCTGTTTGCGATCAGTTCAGACTATCAGCCGTCGATGCGTTCGGGTGACGCCTGGATGACGATTTGCTGGACCGGCGATGGCAAGCAAATGAACCGCGACATGCCCGAGATCGAGTATGTTTTGGGCAAAGAGGGCGGCGAGCTTTGGTCGGATTTCTACGCCATACCGAAAGGCGCGCCGCATCTTGATGCCGCATACGCGCTGATTAACTTCCTGCTGGACCCGGCGGTTAACGTCAAGGAAAGCTTGTTCCATGGCTATCCGGTGGCGGATGCACGCGTGAATGCGCTGTTGCCGCCCGAGGTGTTGAACGACCCTATCCTCTATCCCGCGGCAGACCTGTTGTCGGCGCTGGAATTTGGGGCGGCGGTGACGCTGACCGATCCGAACCGGGCCGAGTTGATGGCTCGGTTCAAGTCGGCGTAGGGCCATGACAATGCGGCCACAATTGCGCACCGCCCTGTTCTTGTTTCCTGCGGGGGCATGGTTTTTCACCATGCTGGTGCTGCCACTTGTGGTCGTATGCGTCTTTTCTTTTGGCGAGCGGGGGCCTGCCGGCGGCTATGCCCCCGCTTTTACGTTTGACAATTTTCTAAACCTTGGCGCGCGCGGCACCGCGTTCAAGAACACCTTGATCCTTGCACCAATCGGCACGGTCATCTGCCTGTTGATCGCCTATCCACTTGCTTACTTCCTTGCGATCAGGGCCAGCATGAAATGGCGCACAATGTTGCTGATCATGGTGATCGTGCCGTTCTGGACCTCGATCCTGATCCGCAGCTATGCGTGGATTTTTTTGTTGGGGGGCAAGGGGATACCATCCCTGATTGCCGCGTTGGGAATGGGCAGCATACAGTTGATCAACACGCCTTTCGCGGTGCTTGTGGGCATCGTTTACGGCTATCTGCCGCTGATGGTCTTTCCGATCTATGTCAGCCTTGAACGACTGGACAAACGCCTTTTGGAAGCCTCGTCTGACTTGGGTTGCCCGCCTTTGCGCACATTTCTGAACGTGACTTTGCCCTTGTCGATGCCGGGGGTGGCGACGGGGTGCATGTTGGTTTTCATCCTGTTGATGGGCGAGTTTCTGATCCCGGCAATGCTGGGCGGGGGCAAGGTTTTCTTCGTCGGCAATGCCCTGGTTGATCTGTTCCTGCAATCGCGCAACTGGGCTTTTGGCTCGGCGGTTGCAATGGCATTGGTGCTTATCATGCTTGTCACGGTCACCGTCTACATGCGCGCCACACGCCGATGGGCGGGTGGGCGTGATGACGTTTCATTGATGTGAGGGCGCGATGCGGATCTATGCCCTAGCTGTCTATCTGTTCCTTTACATCCCAATTGGGATTATCGCGCTGTTCTCGTTCAATGCGGGCCGCCATGCCAGCCAGTTCACCGGTTTTTCGGTGCAATGGTATGGCAAGGCGCTTTCGAACCCTTTTGTAACCGAGGCGTTTCAGACCAGCCTGATCGTGGCGCTGGCCTCATCGGTGCTGGCCACGCTTTTTGGCACGATGGCCGCACTTGCCCTGCAATCGGTCAAGGGGCGGGTGCGGATGGTGTTTGATGCGTTGATTTATGTGGCGGTGATGGTGCCGGGCATCGTGATCGGCATCGCCACGCTGATCGCCATGGTGACGCTGTTTGACTGGCTAAACCCGATGCTGGCCGCACTTTGGCCGATGGCAGCGGCGGCACCGCAGTTGTCGTTGGGATACGGATCGCTGATCGCCGCCCATGGCTTATTTGCGATGGCGTTGGTGATTATCATTGTGCGGGCGCGGGTTGCGGGGATGGACCGCAGTTTGATCGAGGCATCTGCCGATTTGGGAGCCACGCCGTTTGGCACCTTTCGACAGGTGACGTTGCCGCAGATCGCCCCCGGCATCCTTGCGGGGTTTCTGTTGGCCTTTACCTTTAGCTTTGACGATTTCATCATCGCCTTTTTCGTCGCCGGCTCGAAGACCACCTTGCCGATCTATGTGTTTTCGTCGATCCGGCGCGGGGTGACGCCTGAAATCAACGCGATCGGCACCATGGTTTTAGCGGTCTCTTTGTGCCTGCTGATTGCAGCGCAGACTATTCTGCAACGTGGGCGCAGTGCCGTGAAATCCTGAGGAAACGGAATAAACCGATGCTGCTTAGCAACCGAGTTGCCTTTGTAACTGCTGCTGGTGCTGGTATTGGCCGGGCTGGGGCGATGGCAATGGCGGCCGTTGGCGCCACGGTCGTGGTGACCGACATTGACCCCCGCAGCGCGCAAGCCGTTGCTGCCGAAATTGTCGCGGCCGGAGGGCGGGCCGATGCACTTGGGCTGGATGTCACCAACGACGCAGCGCTTGCCGACACCATTCGCGACGCGGCAATCCGGCACGGTCGGCTTGATATCCTGCATTCTCATGCGGGCATTCAGATCCCGGGGGCGCTGGATCAGGTGACTGTGGATCAGATGGATGCCTCGTGGCGGTTGAACGTGCGGTCGCATTTCGTGGCCACACAGGCGGTGATGCCGATCATGCGGGCGCAAGGGGCGGGGTCGATTATCATCACGGCGTCGAATTCCGGGGTGCAATATGACCGTGAAATGATCGCCTATGCGACGACAAAGCATGCCGTTATTGCCATGGCACGGCAAATTGCCGTGGATTGTGCGCGTTACAACGTGCGCTGCAATGCGCTGTGCCCCGGATTTGTGGACACCGTCTTTAACGCCGGATTTCAGCGGCAGATGGGCGGGCGCAAAGCATTGGAAGCCTATGTTGCACAAGCCATCCCAATGGGTCGTTTTGGAACGCCCGAGGAAATCGCGCAGAGCATCGTCTTTCTGGCGTCCGACCAATCGGCCTTCATGACCGGCCATGCACTGGTCATTGATGGTGCAGAATGTCTGTGATCGGGGGCTGTCGGCACGCCTGAGTGCCGGGCTTTTCGCAATCGACAAAGCAAAACGGGGGAAGCGTAAAGCTACCCCCGTTCCGTCCGACCGAAGTCAGATAATCTTATGCAAGCGCGAGGTTGATCGCCGACTCGCGGCCATCACGGCCAGCTTCGATGTCGAACGTAACAGCTTGGCCATCGTCAAGTTGACGAATGCCAGCGCGTTCCATGGCGGAAACGTGAACGAACACGTCCTTGTTGCCATTTGCCGGGGCGATAAAGCCGAAACCTTTGGTTGCATTGAACCATTTCACGGTGCCATTGGCCATCGTGTGTACTCCTAATTTAGATCCCACCCACAGCATGTGGTGGCTTGGCTCAGTCACATCAGAATCGAGAACTGAAGCCGTTAGGAGACAGAAGGTCGACAGATAGCGTTTCGCCCTTCGCACATGCACTTTTCGAAGGCTTTGCGCAAGGGGTTGAGTCAAATAAAGTACGTGGCGCGGGGATGAGTGCAGAATTGATGCAGGTAATTTGGGATCGAAAATTGATGGTTTTTGAAGGGGAGTTTTGAAAATACCATTGAAAAACAATTTGATATAGGATTGGAAAGTTGAATTGGCCCGATTTCGGCTTGCTCGCCGAACCTTCCGCAAAAAAATCGGCTGCGGTCGAACTGGCAGCCCCATAAGCTTGGCTACCGATAAACAAAGAGAATCATGCCAGCCGCCGCGCCGTCATGTCTGGCACTGGAATTGATCGGGCGCAGGCTGATCGGGTTACCGCAGTTAGGTAAGATTAGTCGGCGGCCCGACTTGCAATCAGGGTGGCGACGTCCAGCATCCGGTTGGAAAAGCCCCATTCGTTATCATACCAGCCAAATACCCGCAGCATGCCACCCTTTGTTACCCGCGTTTCGGGGCAGGCCATAACGATGCTTTCGGGTCTGGCGCGCAGGTCTGTGGAAACCAGCGCCTTGTCGGTTGTGCCAATCACGCCCCCTGCAGCCCGCAACGCCGCGTTCACCTCGGCGGCAGAGCAGGGTCGATCGGTCATCACCGCCAGATCGACCGCCGATACCGAGGCGGTGGGGACGCGCACCGCCGACCCTTCGATCCGGCCCGCAATCTGCGGCAAGACCAGATCGAGCAGGCGCTGTGCGCTGGTGGTGGTGGGAACCATTGACAGGGCGGCTGCCCGGCTGCGCGCGAAATCGGCGGCCGGTGCATCGACGGTGGGTTGGCTGCCGGTATAGCAATGGATGGTCGTCATTGATCCGGTGACAATGCCCCAATGGTCGTCGATCAGCCGCGCCAGCGGTGCCAGTGCATTGGTGGTGCATGAGGCGTTGGAAAGGATGCGTTGGTCCTTAAGCCCGGCTTCGTTGGCCCCCAAAACGATCGTGTATTCTGCCGCTTGCGATGGGCCCGAGATCAACACCCTTGCGGCCCCCGCGACAAGACCGCGGGACGCAACATCGTGCCCATCCGCCCGCCCAGTGCATTCCATCACAAGATCGACGCCCGCCAGATCGAGGCTGGAAATATCGGCGGTGCGATGCAGCGGTATCGCGCGGCCGTCTACCACCAGCGCCCCGTCGACAAGGGCAACGGTCCCGCGCCAAGGACCAAAAACCGAGTCATATTCGAACAAATAGGCGCACATCTCGGCCGCAGCGATATCGTTGATGCCGACAATCTGCAGGCCAGGTGCCGCCCCTTGAGACGCCGCCCGCAAGACCGACCGACCGATCCGCCCAAAGCCGTTGATGAAAACGCGCATGGTATTCTCCCGCCCTTTGGGCAGACAGATCACGCGCCGCTGGCGGGTTCAATGGGCTGTCGTAAGCCGCGCGTGCGGTCGGACTTTGCGAGCGCCTGCAGCCGCCTTGCCAGGCATCTTGGCAGGATGATCTTTCACCTCAAGACGGTCACAGGTCCAGACCTGCGGCAAGCCCGCGTTCAACTGCGCGCTGCACCGCAACTTGGGCGACTGCAAGGTCTTGCAGGCCAACACCAGTGCCATCGTAGAGCGTAATCTGATCGGGGGCGGTGCGGCCCATGTGATCGCCAATCACAACCGCGCCCAATGGCGTGATGGCTTGGGACAACAACAGGCCCTGCGCCACGGCATGCTGTGCTTCGCCGATGGAAACTGATTGGGCAACCTCGTCCGTGAATACGGTTGCGCGGGCAAGCAGCTTTGGCTCGACCTCTTGCTTGCCCACAGTATCGGTGCCCATGCAGGCTAGGTGCGTGCCGGGGCGGATATGGGTATCCAGAACCGAGGCGGCAGGCGAAGACGTGATGGTGATGATCACATC
>JBAVTI010000216.1:0-3745 GCA_049696055.1 Paracoccaceae bacterium
GGTCAGAACCGCAAAGCTTTCGCCGTTTCGCAATCCTGCTGCTGGCCACGCTTGCCAGCCTTGGCCTTGTGAAATCCGTGGTCTGAGGGGGACATATGCAAAAGATCCTCGTCCTCAACGCTGGTTCCTCGTCGATCAAATTCGCTTTGTTTGATGGTGCCCTTGACGAAATCCTGTCCGGTTGCGTCACTGAAATTGGCGGAGCCGCTTGCCTGCGTGTTGGCGCGCAAACCACCGCCGCCCACGCCCCTAACCATGCAGCTGCCCTTGGCCTGTGCCTTGATGCGCTTGCCGCCCATGGTCACGCTCCGGGCACGCTCACCGCTGCCGCTCACCGCGTGGTGCATGGCGGCACCAGCCTTACCGCCGCCTGCCGCGTCACCCCTGCAACCCGTGCTGCCATTCGCGCACTGGAACCCCTTGCTCCATTGCACAACCCCCATAACCTTGCCGCGATCGAGGCGCTGGCCAGCCTCGCCCCCGACCTGCCGCAATATGCCAGTTTTGATACCGCCTTCCACGCAACCAACCCCGCCGTTGCCACCCGCTATGCCCTGCCCGAAAACCTCCATGCCGCAGGCATCCGCCGCTATGGTTTTCACGGCATCAGTTACACCAGCCTTGCCACCAACCTGCCCAACATTGCCAACCAACCACTGCCGAACCGCCTGCTTGCCTTGCATCTTGGCAATGGCACCTCGCTTTGCGCCATCCTGAATGGCCGGTCTGTTGCCACGACGATGGGCTATTCCCCGCTGGATGGCCTGACCATGGGAACCCGCACCGGGGCGATTGATGGCAACGCCGTTCTGCGTTTGGCTGAACTGCACGGCATCGACGGTGCCGCCCGCATTCTGAACCGTGAAAGCGGCCTGCTCGCCCTTGGTGGTGCCACCGACATGCGCGCACTCCATGCAGCCAATACCCCCGAATCCCGCTTTGCCATTCAGCATTTCTGCTACTGGGCCATTCGCCATGCTGGTTCGATGATCGCCGCAATGGGAGGCCTCGACGCCATCGCCTTTACCGGCGGCATCGGTGAAAATGATCCCCACATTCGCGCCGAAATCCTGAACGGCCTCGCTTGGGCAGGGGTTGCTGCCAACGCCGCTGCCAACCGCCAAAACGCGACCCGCCTGCATGAAACACATTCCGGTGTCGCGATCTGGATAGTCCCCGCCGCCGAAGAACGCCACATTGCTGCCGAGGCGCTGGCCTTAATTGCTGCCGAAGAAGGCCTTTCATGACGCATCATCAGCCCACCCTGAACCCCTCGCCCCCGGTGTCCGACGAAATCCGCAAAACCACCTGCTACATGTGCGCTTGCCGCTGTGGCATCAACGTCCACCTGAAATCCGGCACCGTCAGCTATATCGAAGGCAACCGCGACCATCCGGTAAACAAAGGCGTCCTGTGCGCCAAGGGGGCCGCGGGCATCAAGCAAATCACCGCGCCTTCGCGTCTGCGCGCCCCCCTGCGCCGCGTTGGCCCGCGCGGCTCTGGTGCGTTTCAGGAAATCAGCTGGGAAGAAGCCCTGTCCCTCGCCGTATCCTGGATGAAACCCCTGCGCGACACTGCCCCTGAAAAGTTGGCTTTCTTCACCGGGCGCGATCAATCGCAAAGCCTGACCGCATGGTGGGCGCAACAATTCGGCACGCCCAACTATGCCGCTCATGGTGGCTTTTGTTCCGTCAACATGGCCGCCGCAGGCATCTACACCATCGGCGGCGCGTTCTGGGAATTTGGCCAACCCGACTGGGATCTGACCAAGCTGTTGGTTATCTTCGGTGTCGCCGAAGACCACGACAGCAACCCGATCAAAATCGGTATTGGTAAACTAAAGGAACGCGGTGCGCGCATTATTGGCGTCAACCCGATCCGCACCGGATACAACGCCGTCGCCGACGATTGGCTGGGCATCACCCCCGGCACCGATGGCTTGCTGATCCTGTCGCTGATCCATTGCCTGCTGGAATCTGGCAAGATTGATCTCGACTATCTTGCCCGTTGGACCAATGCGCCGTTGCTGATCAACAGCACCGAAGGCGCCGACAAAGGCTTGTTCTTGCGCAATGCCGAAAGCCAGCCGTTCGTGATTGATCGCCGCACCAACGCCCCCGCCCCTTGGGAAGGCAAAGGCGTGCAGCCTGATCTTGGTGCCACCTATCAAGGCCACCGCACCGTGTTCCAACACATGGCCGAACGCTACCTTGCCCCCGAATACGCCCCCGAAGCCGTCGCTGCCCGAACCGGCATCCCGGCAACGCGTATTCGCGCATTGGCTGGCGAACTGGCCGATGTCGCCTTCAATCAATCCATCTCGATTCCGCAAGAATGGACCGATTTCCGCGGCGACCATCACACCGAAATGACAGGTCGCCCCGTTAGCTTTCACGCCATGCGCGGCATTTCCGCCCATTCCAACGGCTTTCAAACCGCCCGCGCCCTGCATCTTTTGCAGATCCTGCTTGGCACCGTTGAAACCCCCGGCGGCTATCGCTTCAAACCGCCCTATCCCAAACCCTTCGACGCCCATCCCACCCCGCATTTCGTCACCACCCCCGGCCAGCCGCTTTCTGGCCCGCATCTGGGCTACGTCCGCAGCCCCGATAGCCTGGCCCTGAAACCTGATGGCTCACCCGCCCGCATCGACAAGGCGTTTAGCTGGGAAAACCCGTTTTCCGCGCATGGCATGATGCACATGGTGATCCCCAATGCCCACGCGGGCGACCCCTACAAGATCGACACCCTGTTTCTTTACATGGCCAACATGGCGTGGAACTCGTCGATGAACACCGCCGCTGTGATGGATATGCTTACCGACACGGGCGAGGACGGCGAATACACCATTCCCCGCATCATCTATTCCGATGCCTATGCGTCCGAAATGGTGGCTTATGCCGACCTTATCCTGCCCGACACCACCTATCTGGAACGCCACGATTGCATCAGCCTGCTGGATCGTCCCATCTCTGAACCCGGTGCTGCGGGCGATGCCATCCGCTGGCCGGTGATCGAGCCCGACCGCGACGTGCGTGGCTTTCAATCGGTGCTGATCGACCTCGGCGCCCGCCTTGGCCTGCCGGGGTTTGTCACCGACACGGGCACCCCGAAATACGCCGACTACGCTGATTACATTGCCAACCACCAACGTCGCCCCGGCATTGGCCCCCTGATGGGCTTTCGCGGCGATGGCTCGCAGACCGGGCGTGGCACCCCCAACCCTGACCAAATCGCCGCCTACATCGAAAACGGCAGCTTCTTTCAGACCCACGTTCCCGAAAATGCGGCCTACTATAAACCGTGGAATACTGCCTATCAGGATTGGGCGGTTCGGCTGGGCTTTTACGATGCCCCACAGCCCTACCTGTTCTCGATCTACTCTGAACCGATGCGCCGCTTTCAACTTGCCGCCGAAGGCCTGGGCCCGCGCCAACCCCCCGATCATTTGCGCCCGCAACTAAAGCTGTCGATGGACCCGCTGCCCCTGTGGTATCCGCCCTTTGGCGATACTGCGGGTGCGCAATATCCCCTCCCCGCCCTGACCCAACGCCCGATGGCGATGTATCATTCATGGGGGTCGCAAAACGCGTGGCTGCGCCAGATCCACGGCCATAACCCGCTTTATGTGCCCACCAAAGTCTGGGCCGAACACGGCTTTACTGAAGGCGATTGGGCCCGCGTCACCTCGCCTTCCGGCACCATTACCGTCCCCGTCGCCCACATGGCCGCGCTGAACGAGAAC
>JBAVTI010000217.1:0-1821 GCA_049696055.1 Paracoccaceae bacterium
TTCCACGTCATTTGGGATGGTGCGCGGCTTGCCGGGTTTTTTGCGCAAAGCGCGATGGCCCAAAGCGTCATGGCAGGGGGCAGATAGCCGCCATTCATTGCCGTTTCGACCATTGCCACCGCCTCACGCTCGCCCATCAAGGCCAGATATTTGGTGACGATGATTTCAGCCGTGCCTGCCCAAGATGCGGCCCTTGTCGCCGCGATAGCCCATCATCGTTGCACGGGTTGCGGAATAGTCTGCGGCTGAAAGGGTGGCCTTGCTGCCAAAGGCAAGCTGCCACAGACCAAAGCCCGCATTCACCCAGCCGTGTATCCCATAAGGCTATGCATCGGTCATAAATACGCGCTGATCATCAAGTTTGGTGACCTGTTGGAAATCATATTTCTCGCATTCTTGCCAGATCAGCGGGCGCACCGAACGCGATGTATCCAGCAAGACCCACGCAGGGCCAACACCTGCCTGCATGTTGGAGGCGGTGGAAACCGCGGCCGCCGCGTTCTTTGGTGGGCAATTGCCCGTGTCGCATATTCCCGCCCGCCTTGTGCAAGCAAGAAGGCTTTCAACACATCCGCCCCAAGCGCCTTTTCCATGGCGATCAAAAGACCGGGCAGAATTGGTAGACCGATGCGATTGCAGTCGGCACAAGTTGGAAACCAGAGGTGGGGTTGGGGATCGGTTGTCATAGGAAAGACCTAACTCACCCCGGAAAGGTGTTAAGCCTTGAAACTATTCAGGGGTAGGTATGCATGGAGGGGCGGCACTCCCTCACGGCCTTACGCCGGAAGCCTAGCTCATGCACTAAGAAACAATAGCTGAAAGCGCGCCTCGCAACATTAGCCCGCACACCCCCGCCGAAATGCAACCCCAGCGCTTCGAAGTAACCACGGTGAGAGAATGACGCGCCCTGGAGGCCGGGCCCCCCCCTGCAGTCAATAGGCGATTGGCTGGCCGATTGCTCGGGCGCGGGCGATAATCAGCCCCAAACTATCGTTAATCGTTACGTTTCGACCTAACGAATGGCAGAAAACGGGAACTGATTGGTTGCTGTCGTGTGCAAAACTGCCCACGACTTCAGAGCAACCATTTGATTTTATTGAATATTTTAAAAGAACCTGACCGTGATCCGCACCATTACCTGCGCATTCAACAAAACACTGTCAAACCCTGTGAAATCGTCAATTTCCAGCCATTGAAAATGGCTGGATACTTTTTGCTAACTGTCAAATCAAGTGAAACGCGCCGCGTTCGACGCTTGATGCACCAGATAAAACGCAATACGGTTTTTGGAATGTGCAAGTAAGGCGTAGGGGGTGGCGATGCTGAGAATGGGTGCGATTTTGTCGATGGTGGCCCTGTTGGCAGGCTGTGCGTCGATGCCGTCTTTTCTGGGGCCAAAAGCTGCCGCGCCGACAGCTGCGGTGTCTGAACCCTTGCCGTTGCCCGAAATGATGGCCCCACCGCCGCCGCGCGGCGCCACCAGCGCCGAGGCGTTGGATACCACGACCCCTGAACAGCGCGCCGCCGCTGTAGCCGCCCCTGCACCCGCAGCTGATGCGGCCCTAGGCACGGTTGTGGTGGCGTTGGGTAACCCGACCGAAGCCGGGTTCTGGTTGCGGTCGTCTTTGGTATCCGCAGCGCGGCCCGGCACGGTGAAAACTGCAACTGGGGCAACGGTACAGGTAGATTTGTTGCCCGGCGAGGGGGCAGCGCTTTTGTCTTTGGCGGCGTTCAGAGCATTGGGGTTGGGGCTGACGGATCTGCCGGAAGTGACGGTTTACGGGCGCTGATGGCGCGATTGCGGCCAAGCGCCGGGGGGGC
>JBAVTI010000218.1:0-6723 GCA_049696055.1 Paracoccaceae bacterium
CGCGATCCGCGCGGCCTGCCGGTACAGGCAGGCGACAACGAGGTGGTCGGTCGCATCTCGGATATGTGGGTTGATGCGCCCGAACAACTGGTGCGCTATCTTGAGATCGACTTGAATTCGGGCCACCGTCGGCTGGTGCCGATGCCAATGGTCAAGATCTGGAAAGACCGGGTGCGGATCAATTCGCTGTCCTCGGACATGTTTGATGGCGTGCCGGGCACCAAATCGCTGACCGAAGTCACCCTGCTGGAAGAAGACAAGATCGGTGCCTATTACGCAGGTGGCACGCTTTACGCCGCAGACAAGCGCAAGGGCGGATCGTTGGGGTGGAAGCCATGACAACCGCGCACGACGATTTCGCCACCGAGCCGGTGCCCGGCCTGCCAGAACGCCCCCCCTTGGGCGAAGACCTGCTGTGGCAGGGCCGTCCCGACAGTTTTGCGCTGGCGCGCGAGGCCTTCAAGATCACTTGGGTCGCCGGTTATTTTGTGGTGCTGGCGATCTGGCGGGCGGCCGTGGTTGCCGACGGCAGTGCAGGCTCGGTCACCGCCGTGATGCTGCCCTATCTGGCCATTGGTATCGTCGCTTGCGGCTTGCTTTATGCCATGGCGGTATTGCAGGCACGGACCACCGTATACACGCTGACCACCGCGCGCGTGGCGATGCGGATCGGGGCTGCGCTGACGGTCACGCTGAATGTGCCGTTCAAACAGATCGGCGCTGCCACCCTTGCGGCAAAGCGCAACGGTATTGGCACCATCGCGCTGGAAACGCTGGGCGACACCCGGATTTCCTACCTTGTCTGCTGGCCGCATGTCCGACCATGGCAGTTTGCAAAAACCCAACCCGCGCTGCGCTGCATTCCGGATGCCGCCCATGTGGCGAAACTTCTGGCCGATGCGGCGGAAACCCGCGTCAGTGAACCCGTCGTAGCCCGCGCCAATCCCGGCATGGCGCTGGCAGCGGAATAGGAGGCGATCATGGTGATGCAAGCCCAAACCCGCCCCTCTGACAACAAAGACATGATCCCAAAGCCGCTGCTTCTGGCGATGCTGGCGCTGGTGCTGTCCAGCCTCGCTGTGGTCAGCTTTGCGGTTCTGACCGGGCGCGACCCTGTGGGTGTGCCCAAATCCGCCAGCATCGTGGCGGAACGCAGCATCATCCTGAAGGGCGGCGGGGCGCAGGCAGTAACCGTGCTCGCCGCCGATGGCACGCTGCTGATGGATCTGCCGCACGGCGGCTTTATCACCGTCATTCAGAACGGAATGGAGCGCGCGCGGCTGACGGCTGGCGTCGATAAATTGCTGCCGCTGCGAATTGTGCAATACGCCAATGGCCGCCTGACGGCAGTCGATGACCATACCGGATGGAGCGCCGAACTTGGCGCATTCGGCTCCGACAACAGGGCTGCGTTCGAACGGCTCATGTCACAACAGTGATACCAAAAATGGGAACCAAATCATGGGAATCTTTCGTAAATACGCCGAGAACGTGCCCTGCACCGTAGAGGTCAGCCACCGCTTTGAAAGCCTACACGCCCACGTTCGTTTCAACAACGGCGCTGTCGTCTATCCCGGCGATGAGGTGCTGGTGCATGGCGCGCCGATCCTTGCCGCTTATGGCGAACTGATCGTCGAGGATCGTCAGGCCACCATCACACGCGCCAGTTGGCTGGAACGTCTGTGGACCCGCGCCACCGGCGATTTCGGCTTTATGGAACTGTGCGAGTTTTCCTTCTCGGATGAGGTGACGCTATGAACGCGAATCCCAAAGACCTCTATCCCGACGACATCGACACCTCGACCCCAGTCACCGACACTACGGCGATGGCAACGGAAACAACTCTGTTAAATCCCCGGTTCTACACCACCGACTTTGATGAAATGGACCGCATCGACGTAACGTCCGTGCGTCCCGAATGGGACAAACTGATTGGACAGATGAAATCCGATCCAAACAAGGGCCATTTCAAGAAAAATGCCGAGTGGGATGCCGACTGGGCTAGCATGGAGCCTAAGCTCAAGCGTGAATTCATCGACTTTCTGGTCTCTTCCTGCACCGCCGAGTTTTCTGGCTGCGTGCTTTACAAAGAGATGAAGCGCCGCGGCAACAACCCCGACATTTGCGAGCTGTTCAACTACATGGCCCGCGACGAGGCCCGCCATGCCGGTTTCATCAATGATGCCCTGCGCGAGGCAGGGGTGGCGGTGAATTTGGGCTTTCTGACCAAGGCCAAGAAATACACCTACTTCCGGCCCAAGTTTATCTATTACGCCACCTATCTATCTGAAAAGATTGGATATGCCCGGTACATTACCATCTTTCGGCACCTTGAGGCGCATCCAGAGCAACGTTTTCACCCGATCTTCAAATGGTTCCGCGAATGGTGCAATGACGAGTTCAGCCATGGCGAGGCCTTCGCCCTGCTGATGCGGACCGACCCGAAACTGACCAGCGGTTTCGCCAACAAACTGTGGATCCGGTTCTTCCTGACAGCCGTCTATTCCACCATGTTCGTGCGCGATCACGCGCGCCCTGAATTTCACCGCGCACTTGGCGTCGATATCGAATGGTATGACCAAGAGGTATTCCGCAAAACCTCGACCATCGCCCGGCAGGTGTTTCCGCTCGAGATCAACATTGACCACCCCCGCTGGCTTCCCAACCTGCGTCGGATGCGTGACGCCTTTGGTCAAATGGATGCGGCCAAACGCAGGGGCGGGATTGGTGGCTGGTTCGGTCATAAACTGGGCGCGGCAAAGGCGCTCAAAAGCTTCGTCTCGCTTTACACCATCCCGGTGATCAAAAGCGTACCGCCAAAAGATGTGCGGCTGGAGCCGGTCTATTGACCGTCTCTTTGCACAAGGTCGGGGGCTTGGGGCGGGCGCGCGCCAACCCCCGACTGACTCGGCCAGACTTGCCAAATTGGCGCCAACCATGAGCGAGAATCCGTGGCTCGCCGCACTGGCAACGCTGTTTTTGTGGTGGTTTTCCACCGGCGTCATCTTGTGGCGGGTGCGGGTGGCCGACAATGGCATGGCTCAGGATCATCTCAATTCTGTGATCCTCGGCCTGCCACTTGTGGCCATTGGCGTGGCGGCGGCGCGGGCCTCGCTGGCCGATTTGTCGGTCAATGGCATCTATATGGCTTTTCTGGCGGCCCTTGCGCTGTGGGGCTGGATCGAGCTTGCGTTTCTGTCCGGCGTGATCACCGGCCCGAACTGCACGCCCTGCCCCCCGTTTGCCAGTACCAAAGATCGATTCTGGCGCGCGGTTGGCACGATCGCATGGCATGAGCTGGCGCTGATTGCCACGCTAAGCTGCCTTGGCATAGCGTCATTGCATGCCGACAACCCCTTTGCCTTTGGCACCTTCGCGCTGCTGTTCCTGGCCCGCATCTTTGCCAAACTGAATCTGTTTCTGGGGGTGCCGCGCATCAACACGCAATTCCTGCCCCGCCCTCTGGCGCACCTGCCCAGTCATTTCCGGATCGGCCGCATCACCGCCTTCTTCCCGATTTCCGTATCGGCGCTGACCGTACTTTCCGCCCTGCTGCTGGAACGCGTGATCAATGTCGTGCATCCCGGCATGGCGGTGGGTTACGCCCTGCTGACCTGCCTTTGCCTGCTGGCACTGCTCGAACATTGGTTCATGGTGCTGCCACTGCCAGACGAGAAACTGTGGCGCTGGATGATGCCCGCCCCGAAAAACCTGACGCTGAAACCGCAAAAAGACCATTTCGAGGATGCCAATGGACTTTGATCAGATCTTCCGCAGCCAACTTGATGCCCTCAAAGCCGAAGGCAATTACCGCACCTTTGCAGAGCTGGAGCGCAGACGCGGTGAATTTCCACGCGCCGCCAATCACAAGAATGGCGAAGTAACCGACATCACCGTCTGGTGTTCAAACGATTACCTCGGCATGGGGCAACACCCCGCCGTTGTGCAGGCGATGGTTGATTGCGTACAAGCCTGCGGCACCGGGTCAGGCGGCACGCGCAATATTTCCGGCACCAACCACAACCACCTGCTGCTCGAGGCCGAACTTGCCGATTTGCACGGCAAGGATGCGGCGCTGCTGTTCACCAGCGGCTATGTCTCGAACTGGGCAGCGCTGTCGACGCTGGGCAGCCGTATCCCAAATGTGGTGATCCTGTCCGATGCCGGCAACCACGCCAGCATGATAGAGGGCATCCGCCATTCGCGCGCCGACAAGGTGTTGTGGGCACATAACGACTGGCGCGATCTGGACCGCAAACTGGCTGCTGTCGGTGACAGGCCCAAAATTGTGGCCTTCGAATCCGTCTATTCGATGGATGGCGACATCGCGCCGATCAAGGAAATCGTGCAGGTCGCCAAAGCCCATGGCGCGCTGACCTATATCGATGAAGTGCATGCCGTGGGCATGTACGGCCCGCGCGGCGGTGGGGTCAGCGAACGCGAAGGTCTGGCCGATCAGATCGACCTGATCGAAGGCACGCTGGGCAAAGCCTTCGGCGTGGTGGGTGGCTATATCACCGGTTCGGCGGAATTGTGCGATTTCATCCGCAGCTTTGCCAGCGGTTTCATCTTTACCACTGCCTTGCCGCCCGCTGTGGCCGCAGCAGCAACCGCCTCGATCCAGCACCTGAAAACCAGCCAGATCGAGCGTCAGCGTCAAAAGGAACAGGTCGCCAAATTGCGCGCCCGATTGGATCACGCCGGTATCCCGCACATGGCCAATGACAGCCACATCATCCCGGTGATGATCGGCGATCCGGTAAAATGCCGGATGATCAGCGACATTCTGATGCGCGATTGGGGCATCTATGTACAGCCGATCAACTATCCCACGGTCGCCAAAGGTACCGAGCGGCTGCGCATCACGCCGTCGCCCTTTCATTCCGATGCCGATATCGACCATCTGGCAACCGCGCTTTCAACTCTCTGGCAGCGCTGTGCGATTTCCCACGCGGTCGCATGACGCCCTGAGAATGTGATCCAACTGACCATCTCGAACGTAAATATTGTGGGCGTAACAGGGAGACACCCGATGAAATCCAAACTGGCCATTCTTGCGGTTCTGGCCACCGCAGCATCACCGTCTTTTGCCGCAGGCGATGCAACCAAAGGTGAGGCGGTATTCAAGCAATGCCAAACCTGCCACACGGTCATGAACGACGCTGGCGAAGTGTTGGCAGGCAAAGGCGCGAAAACCGGCCCGAACCTTTTTGGCGTCATCGGCCGCACGCCGGGAAGCCTTCCAGACTTCAAATATGGCGAGTCGATTGTCGCAGCCGGGGCCACAGGAATGGTCTGGGATGAGGCAAGCTTTACGGCCTATGTCCAGGATCCGACCAATTTCTGGAAAACGACTCTGACCGACAAAGGCGCCAAGTCAAAGATGATGTTCAAGGTGAAGAACGCCGAAGCTGCCGCCGACGTCTACGCCTTCCTTGCCCAGTTCAGCCCGGTTGCCGCACCAGCTGACGCAGCGGCAACCACCACTTCGCCCTGATCACGTCGGCCTATCCACCGCAAAGCCCCCGCATGGCCGGGGGCTTTTGCAAAAAAGTCATGCACGCTTAACAACGGATTTGACAGGCGCGACAGCCAGTACCGCCCGTGCGATATCGGCCGCCGTCATCCCTGCATCGGCATACATCGCGGCCGGACTGGCTTGTTCAATGAACCGATCCGGCAAGGTCAGGGTGCGCAACTTTACGCCATGATCAAGCCCTCCTGAATTGGCCAGATACTGCAACACCTGCGCACCAAATCCGCCGCCCGCGCCCTGTTCCACCGTGATCACCGCCGCATGGTTGCGCGCAAGTTGACCGATCAGATCGCTGTCCAGCGGTTTGGCAAAGCGCGCATCGGCTACCGTGACCGACACCCCCTGCGCTGCCAACTGCTCGGCTGCCAGTAGGCATTGCGCCAGATGCGCGCCAAAGCAAAGCAGCGCCACATCCGCCCCCTCGCGCAGCACGCGGCCTTTGCCTATCGCCAACACCTGCCCCTTTTCGGGTATCTGAACGCCAACGCCATCCCCACGCGGATAGCGAAACGAGATCGGCCCGGCGTCATAAGCTGCCGCCGTTGCAACCATATGCACCAGCTCTGCCTCATCGCCTGCCGCCATCACCACGAAACCGGGCAGGTTGGCCAGATACCCGATATCAAACGCCCCGGCATGCGTGGCGCCATCCGCCCCCACCAGCCCCGCACGGTCAATCGCAAACCGCACCGGCAGACCCTGCAACGCCACGTCATGCACAATCTGATCATAACCGCGCTGCAAGAACGTCGAATAGATCGCAACGAACGGCTTAAGTCCCGCCGCAGCCATGCCCGCGGCAAAAGTCACGCCATGCTGCTCGGCAATACCCACATCAAATACCCGCGCGGGAAACCTTGCCGCCATGATGTCCAGCCCGGTGCCCGAAGGCATCGCCGCCGTCACCGCCACGATTCTACCATCGCGCTGTGCCTCATCGGTCAAAGCCTGCCCAAACACCGTTGTATAGGCAGGTGCATTCGACGTCGACTTCGCCTGCGCGCCAGAGATCACATCGAACTTCGCCACGCCGTGATACTTGTCAGCCGAGGTTTCTGCAGGGGCATAGCCATTGCCCTTCACCGTCACCGCATGGATCAAAACCGGCCCGGTCGCCCGTGTTTTCGCCGCCCGCAAGGTCGCCAACAGCTCTGGCATATTATGGCCGTCAATCGGCCCGATATATG
>JBAVTI010000219.1:0-2685 GCA_049696055.1 Paracoccaceae bacterium
CTTTTCCGGCAGCATCCGCACCATTTTGACCCCCGCGAACACCGCCAGTGCTGCGGGGGCCATCAAAATCGCCGCGACCTTCAGATTGCTGACCGAAAACTGACCCAAGGCATAGTACGGCACCAGCTTGATCGCGTTCACATAGGCAAACAGAATGGTCGATGTGCCCGCAAATACCGCTTTCGACAGCTGCAAAGGCATGACGTAGACCTGATAGGGGGGCGCACCTGCGTGGCTCACGAAGCTGGTGAAACCGCTCAATATACCCCAAAATGTGCCTTTGATCGGATCTGAGGGTTGCGGTTCCGGGTCCGCCCCACGCCGCAACAGCAGGTTGGCTGCAAAAACCGCGCCAATCGCGCCCACCACCCCGGTCACCAGATCCTCAGGCACCATCGACGCGGTCGCCCAGCCCACCCCGACTCCCAGCGTCGTGGCTGGCACCATAATCTTCAAAACGCTGCGATCAAATTCCCGCCGATAGGCCCATAGCCCAAAGACGTCCGACACCACATAAATCGGCAGTAACAATCCGGCTGCTGCAACCGGTGAAGTCACCGTCGCCAGCAGCGGCACCGACAGCATCGCCACCACCGGCAAGCCACCCTTGCCAAGGCCAACCAGCACCGATGCCACGACCGCGATTCCCCAAAATGCAGCGCCGTCCATTCGGTTTTCCTTGCCAAAGGGGGATCATTTCCCCATCCTTCAAAGCCACATGCCCCGGTTTTCCGGCGGCGTTAAGCCAATATTTGCCCCTTTAGCGCAAACATGTTGCGCGCAACAGCCTTGCCTGTCATGCCGCGTTGCAGCGGGCTTGCGCGGTAGCGCGCAAAGTTTTAGGCATACCACAGTATACAATCCACCCGGAGACGACATCATGGCACGACCCAAGATTGCACTCATCGGCGCAGGTCAGATCGGCGGCACACTCGCACATCTGGCCGCGATCAAGGAACTGGGCGACGTCGTCCTGTTCGACATCGCCGAAGGCACCCCGCAGGGCAAGGCGCTCGATATTGCGCAATCCGGCCCGTCCGAGGGTTTTGACGCCGAAATGACCGGCACCAACGATTTCGCATTCCTGCGTCGGGCCGATGTCTGCATCGTCACCGCAGGCATTGCCCGCAAGCCGGGGATGAGCCGCGATGACCTGTTGGCGATCAACCTCAAGGTGATGAAGTCGGTTGGCGAAGGCATCAAAAAGCATTGCCCTGACGCTTTCGTGATCTGCATCACCAACCCGCTTGATGCCATGGTCTGGGCGCTGCGCGAATTCTCCGGCCTGCCGCACCACAAGGTGGTCGGCATGGCGGGTGTGCTTGACAGCGCCCGCTTCCGCCATTTCCTCAGCCTTGAATTTGGCGTGTCGATGCGCGACGTCACCGCCTTCGTTCTGGGTGGCCACGGCGATACCATGGTGCCGCTGACCCGCTATTCCACTGTCGCTGGCGTGCCGCTGCCCGATCTGGTGGCGATGGGCTGGACGACGCAAACCAAACTGGATGCCATCGTGCAGCGCACCCGTGATGGCGGGGCCGAAATCGTCGGCCTGCTGAAAACCGGATCGGCCTTCTACGCCCCCGCCACCAGCGCAATCGAAATGGCCGAAGCTTACCTTAAAGACCAAAAGCGCGTGCTGCCGTGTGCGGCCTATGTTGATGGTGCCTTGGGCCTGAAGGGCATGTATGTCGGTGTTCCCACCGTCATCGGCGCGCGTGGCGTCGAACGCATTCTCGACATCAAGATGACCGCCGACGAACAGGCGATGTTCAACAAATCGGTCGAGGCTGTGAAAGGCCTTGTCGAGGCGTGCAAGGCCATCGACCCCTCGCTGGCGTAAGCCACAGCTGCTCACCTAATAAATGCGCGCCCCACCCGGCGCGCATTTTTGGTTTAATTCCTTGACCTTCCGCGTGATCAAAGCGACGCTGTTTTATGGTGAGTTCAGGAGCTGGTTTATGGGTCTAAGTGTCATAGTAGGCGTTCTTTCAGACATCGACGATCCTGAAGACCAAGCCCGTTTCGCCGATCTATTCAAAGCGACCGCTAAAGCGATGATCGCCGCAAACCTGCCCGCGCACGTCGAACCTACTGAGATTGAATGTTGGTCCGCCGAAGGCTATGGCTACTCCGGCCTGCACGCCCTGCGTGAGGTTGCTGGCTTGATATGGCAGGGCAAGCCGATCCCCCGGGCGCCGCTGATCACCGGCAAAGGTGAGACGCCATTTGCTGAAGCCCTGTTCAATCAAGCCCTTGCCAGCTGTGGGCCACTAAAACAGCCTGGCTTTATTGCGCGCCTTTTCGGCAAGCCTGCCCCAGTTGCGTCTCTACCCCCTTTCTCTCATTTGTCTATGCATTCTGATGCCGAAGGTTTTTATGTCCCGGTGAATTTCGAGACCCCGATCATTCCAAAGGTGATGGATCAGGCGACCGCTTCGATTTGGCCGCTTGGCTCTACTCAACGCCTGCAATCAGAGATCGATCACCTTGCTGCCGTGCTTGAAATCCCTGACGGCCTGACATCTCAGGACGAAACACTTTGGGAAGCGATCGAAAGCCCTGTCACCGATCAAGCCCTTTGGCAAGCGCAACCCGTCGCCGCCTACTCTGCAATCATTCTTCGCGAAGCCTGCCGGGCTTCTCTTGCAACTGGCGCCGCGATCACCTTTACCTAGGCTGACC
>JBAVTI010000220.1:0-7996 GCA_049696055.1 Paracoccaceae bacterium
TAGCCGAATTGAGCCGCAATCCGGGTGAGGAGGCGCTGTCGTTTTTCAACGCTGTGCCGCGCCGGTGGGGGCTTGACCCGACATCATCCTATCCTGAGGTGGTGATTTCGTTGGCAGCGGGGCGTGATCGGGCTTTGGCAGCGTATGGGCAAAGAAATGCTTGAACAAATTGCACAATTCACAACGGGTGACCGGTTGTTGACGGCAGCGGAAAAGGTGGTTCTAACCTCGGCCAAAGGGCAGCGAGGTTTGCCGCGCTATTTTTCGCAGGTAATGGTGGCCATGCAAAAGGTGCAGCGTGGCAGGTTGGATTTTGTGCTGTCGGATGGTCGCCGTTTCCGTGTCGAGGGCAAGCATCCCGGGCCGGTGGCAGAAATTGACATTCATCATCCGGATTTGTTTTCCCGGCTGATCCGCGAGGGTGATCTGGGATTTTGCGAGGCCTATTTGGAGGGGTGGTGGTCTACCCCCGACTTGCAGGGATTTATGGATTTCGCTCATATCGGCAACGAAGCCATGTATGACGCCTTTCCCGGCATGGCCTTTGTGCGTGCGTTTGAGAATGTGCGCCATTGGTTGCGCGGCAATTCGAAGCGACAGGCAAAGAAGAACATCGCGCATCACTATGATTTGGGGAACGATTTCTATCGGCTTTGGCTAGATGAGACGATGACCTATTCATCGGGGCTGTACACGAGCGGCCAGGAAAGCCTCGAGAGTGCACAGATTAAGAAATACGCCAGCATGGTTGATCAAATGGGGGTCAAGCCCGGCGACCATGTGTTGGAAATCGGCTGCGGGTGGGGTGGTTTTGCGGAATATGCCGCCAAAGAGCGCGGGTTGTGCGTGACGGCGTTGACGATCAGCAAAGCGCAGTATGACTATGCGCAGGCTCGGATTTTGGCCGCGGGTCTGGCGGATAAGGTGACAATAAAGCTGCAGGACTATCGCGATGAGCGCGGTACCTATGACGGGATTGCCAGCATCGAGATGTTTGAGGCGGTGGGCGAAGCATATTGGCCGACCTATTTTCAAGCTTTGCGCGATCGGCTGAAACCGGGGCGACATGCGACCTTGCAGATCATTATCGTGCCTGACCGCCGCTACGCGATCTATCGCAGAGGTGTTGATTTTATTCAGAAATACATCTTTCCCGGCGGCATGCTTCCAAGCCCGTCGGCGCTAAGGGCCGAGATCGGTAAAGCCGGGCTTGCCGTCAAAGGGTCTATCGAATTTGGCCAGAGTTATAGTCATACACTAAGGCAGTGGCACGAAGCTTTTAACGCAAAGTGGGACGACGTGGCGCGTAAGGGATTTGATGACCGATTTCAAAGAATGTGGAATTTATACCTGACCTCTTGCGCGGGAACGTTTGAGGGCGGAAACTGTGACGTAACGCAGATCACAGTGACCCGCCCATTATAGGCCCAACCCGGAAACGCTTTCATGCCCACAGCCGCCAAACTTGTCGCAGCCATTGCCTTTGCCGCAGTGGCGTTCTTTGCCGCAGAGATGTTCAAAGTCGCCATGCCTGAAGGAAATGCCTTTGGACGGTTTAGCTATATTTGCGCTGGTTTGGGCGTAATTTGCGGTTGGTTTGTGATGGGCAAGCTTGCAGGGGGCGGTTACCGTGCTGCAATGGGCTATGGAGTGCGGACATCGGTGACCATTACGTTTTGGGCACTGTTATTGTTTTCGGGCTATGAGATGATCATTCGATCCACCAAGTTGCGCTACGACGGCCCGATGGAGGCGTTGACGGCCGTGGTTGATCTGATGTTGGAGCGCGGCCGTTGGATGGCCACACCCGAAGTGTTAGGCACGTTGTTCGTCGGCGGCATACTGGCAGGACTGCTGGCTGAATGGGCCGGAAAGCAATGGCGCTAGGCAAATGATGCCGACCTTTTTCTGTGGCACTCTGAGCCATGAGCCGCTTTTGCGGGTGGTCCTTGGCCGTAGCGTGGTGCTTGAGCCTGCGCTGTTGCCGGGGCATGCGGTAAGAGCGGCGCGTAATGCGCGTTCTATTCTGGTTGCGGACACTCAAAGCGAAGCACATGGGGTTCTATTGCGCGATTTTACGGCCAAGGATGCCGCGCGTTTGGAATTTTATACAGGTAGAGCGGGGGCCGACTATGGCGAGCAGGCAACCATAGTATCAGCAATTGCGACGCCCGCGCGGATTGCTGCGGTGGTTGAACGGCACCCTTCGCAGGGGGATGTCTGGTCATTGGTCGATTGGGTGGCGCGCTGGAGTGAGACCGTTGTGGCGACCGCGGGCGATGTGATGGCACTATATGGTCAGCTACCGGCGGCTGCGGTAAAGGCCCGTCTTGGCCCAATGCTGGTAAGAGGGGCAAGCCGGGTACGGGCGGCAGACGCAGCCCCTACAATGGTGCGCCGAAACGCTGCAGCCGAAGACGTCGATATCTCTGCGTTTAGCCCCGGTTATTCGAACTTTTTTGCGGTCGAGGACTACCAACTGTCCTATCGCCGCTTTGACGGAAGCCACAGCCCGCAGGTGGACCGCGCGGTTTTCATCTCAGGCGATGCGGTGACCGTGCTGCCTTATGACCCCCTTCGCGATCGGGTTTTGCTGATTGAACAGTTTCGCATGGGGCCATTTGCCCGTGGCGATACTCAGCCCTGGTCACTAGAGGCGATTGCCGGGCGGATTGATCCGGGAGAAACACCGCACGATGCGGCCCGGCGCGAAGCAATAGAAGAAGCCGGGTTAACCTTGGGCGATTTATTGCCAGTCGCGAATTATTATCCGTCACCGGGGGCGAAATCAGAATTTCTGTATTCCTATGTCGCCTTGGCCGACCTGCCCGACGGGGTGGAGGGGGTGTTTGGTTTGGCCGAAGAAGCAGAGGATATTCGCGGACATCTGCTGTCATTTGAGGCGTTTATGGCGTTGGTGGCCAGTGGTGAGGTTTGCAACGCACCGTTGGTGCTGACGGCATTTTGGCTGCAAATGGAACGCTCCAAGCTGCGTGAGGGGTTTGTCTGACCCATTGGCAGATGAAGGTTTGCCTTCCTTCGGACCATCCGCGCCGTTCTGGGCAAATATTTGCCCCAATAGGAAAGCTACGAATAGGCACGGGTGCTTGAGTTCCTGCCCCCGCACCCCTAAACCTGTTGCAAAGAACGAAGGAACGCGCGCCCATGCTGATTTACAGTGATCTGGCTGATGCCATTGGTAAGACCCCTTTGATCCGGCTAAAGAAGGCCTCGGAATTGACGGGCTGCGAGATTCTGGGCAAGGCCGAGTTTTTGAACCCCGGCCAATCTGTCAAGGATCGCGCGGCGCTTTACATCATCCGCGATGCGGTGGCCAAGGGTCTGCTAAAGCCCGGAGGCACCATTGTTGAAGGGACGGCGGGCAATACCGGGATCGGGCTTGCGCTGGTTGGAGCCTCGATGGGTTTTCGCACGGTGATTGTCATCCCCGAGACGCAAAGCCAAGAAAAGAAAGACATGTTGCGGCTTGCCGGGGCGGAATTGGTGCAGGTGCCTGCTGCCCCTTACAAGAACCCCAACAATTATGTGCGCTATTCCGGTCGTCTGGCCGAAGCTCTGGCGAAATCAGAACCGAACGGCGCGATCTGGGCAAATCAGTTTGACAACGTGGCCAATCGACAGGCGCATTTGGAAACGACTGGGCCCGAGGTTTGGGAACAGACCGGCGGGCGCGTCGATGGTTTTATCTGTGCCGTTGGTTCTGGTGGCACTTTGGCGGGTATGGCACTGGCGTTGCAGCCAAAGGGTGTGAAAATCGGCCTTGCCGACCCGGAAGGAGCTGCGCTGCATAGCTTTTATACCACGGGCAAGTTGGATGCTCCGGGCACGTCGATCACCGAGGGCATTGGCCAAGGCCGTATTACGGCGAACCTTGAGGGTTTCACGCCTGATTTCAGCTATCGCATTCCCGATGCCGAAGCTTTGCCGATTGTGTTCGATTTGCTGCAGGACGAGGGCTTGTGCATGGGCGGATCGACGGGGATTAACATTGCCGGAGCTATTCGGATGGCGCGCGACATGGGACCGGGCAAGACCATTGTCACCATCTTGTGCGACTATGGCAGCCGCTACCAATCGAAATTGTATAACCCGACTTTCCTGAAGGAAAAAGGCCTGCCGGTGCCGGAATGGCTTGACCGTGGGCCTGCAGATATTCCTGAGGTTTATCAAGACGCATGACGTTTCGGCCCGCATCCTTGGTCATCTTGATTGACGCGTTCAGGCGTGGGTTGGCGGGTCTTTTTCTGTTGGCCCTGCTGGTTGCAGGCGGGGCTGGGATTGCACAGACCACGCCCACAGTAGAAGGGGAGGCGCCTTCATCGCCAACGAGCCCGACGGGGGCCAAGACGGGGGGCACCCCAACAGCGCCAACTGGGGGGCTAAGCAAGACGCAAACTGCCCCAACGCCTGTGGGGAAGACCGGCAAGTCGATTGTGGTGATCCCTTCGGGTGCCAATGCGCCCGACTATATCGCTTGGGAAAAGCTTGCGTCGCGTGCGGAAACCACGTCCGCTGACCGCAACACATCTAATGCCGGGCTAGAACTGCTGCGCGGCCAGCTGGTGGATTGGCGCGCGGCGCTTTTGGTGGCGCAAAGTGCAAATTCCACCCGGATTTCCACCCTGCGCACCCAAATAGCGGCGCTTGGACCACCGCCAACGGACGGGCTTGCCGAAGCAACGGAAATTGCCGACCGCCGCAAAAAGCTGACCGATCAACTGGTGCGCCTACAAGCCCCGGGGATCGCCGCAGATGAGGCTTATAGCCGTGCCGATGGTCTGATCCGCGAGATTGACCGCGTGTTGCGCGAACGGCAGGCGGACGAGTTGTTACGGCTTTGGCCGACGCCGATCAACCCGGCAAACTGGCCCGTAGCGGTAGGCGGCATTACCTCTAAAACCGTCATGCTGTGGAGCGAATTCCGTGAGGTTAGCACGCGCGCGGATGCTCGCCGGGAATTGGGCGACAACCTGCCGCTAATCGTGGCGCTGCTGTTGTTTGCGGTGGGTCTTATCTGGCGTGGACGGCGTTGGATTGAACGCCTTGCCCTGCGTTTGCAGGAACATTCTTCGGTGCGATGGCGCAAAATCTGGGCGTTATTCGCCTCGTTGGGGCAGATTGTCATTCCGACGATCGGCGTGGTGGCATTGTCGTTTGCCCTGCTTTTGACGGGTATGCTTGGCGCAAACTGGAGTGCGATTGCCAGAATTCTGCCGGAAATGGGCGGCATTCTGTTTGCGGCAATCTGGCTTGGCAGCCGAGTATTCCCCCACAGCAACGACGCCGATGCTCCATTGCATTTGTCAACTGAGCGTCGGGCAGAGGGGCGTTTCTATGCCTTTTTGTCGGGTGTGTTGCTGGCATTGGAGCAATTGCGCCTCGTTACCTTCGATCCGACCACGACAAACGAATCCGTCACCTCGGTGTTGGCGTTCCCGCTGTTGGCGGTGGCGGGGGTTTTGTTGGTGCGGATGGGGCAGATGCTTCGCCGCCACGTTGCCAATGATGCGGTGCCGGGCGAACCAACATCCTATCGCAACCGTTTGATCGGCTTGTTGGGGCAGGGTGCGTTGATCGTGGGTTTTGTCAGCCCGGTGTTGGCTGCAGTCGGATATATTTCGGCAGCGGCGGCTTTGGCCTATCCTGCGATCATATCGCTGGGACTGCTGGGGCTGTTGTTCGTTCTGCAACAGCTTGCAGTGGATGCCTACACGGCGGTGGTGAAAAGCGAAGCGGAAAGCAAACAGGCGCTGGTGCCAGTGTTGGTGGGATTCGTTCTGACATTGGCGACGCTGCCGCTATTCGCGCTGATTTGGGGTGCGCGGTTTGCCGATATTACCGAGTTGTGGACTCGATTCCGCGAAGGATTTCAGATGGGTGACACCCGCGTGTCGCCAACCGATTTCCTTTATTTCGCAGTGCTGTTTGCCTTTGGATATATGCTGACCCGGCTGTTTCAGGGCGCTTTGAAATCAACAATTTTGCCGAAAACCAGCCTCGATCAGGGCGGTCAGAATGCCATCGTGGCCGGCGTTGGATATATCGGGATATTCTTGGCGGCACTGATTGCGATCAACGCTGTTGGTATTGACCTTTCGGGCCTGGCAATCGTTGCCGGTGCGCTTTCTGTCGGTATCGGTTTTGGTTTGCAAAATATCGTGTCGAACTTCGTGTCTGGCATCATTTTGTTGATCGAGCGCCCGGTGTCTGAGGGCGATTGGATCGAAGTTGGCGGGGTGCAGGGCACCGTTCGGTCCATATCGGTGCGGTCGACCAGAATCCAAACCTTTGATCGATCTGACGTAATCGTTCCCAACACCGACCTGGTTGCGGGACGCGTGACGAATTGGACGCGCTACAATCTGACGGGGCGGTTGATTGTGCCAATCAACGTGGTCCATGGTACTGACCCCCGCAAAGTCGAGTTGATCTTGCGCGAAATTGCCGAAGCGCAACCATTGGCCATTCTAAATCCTCCGCCTATCATTGCCCTTATGGGGTTCACGCTGGACGCCATCAATTTCGAGATGCGGGTGATTTTGCGCGACGTAAACTTTCAGTTGTCGGTTCGGTCGGACATCAACTTTGAGGTTTTGCGCCGCTTTGGGGCCGCCGGCATAGAACTTGCCCACACCGTGCGCCCGATAACGGCTGCCGTTCCGGCTGTTCCGCCGGTCGTGGATGTGTCGCAAACCGTCCCTGTGATGCCCGTCCGGGACGCCGACCCTTTGCCTGCCGAAGCCGCCCCGCGCGGCAGTGCCACTTCCCCTGCCAAGGAGCCCAGAAAATGACCCGTCTGTTGTTTCGCGACGATCCTTACATGCGCGAATGCGATGCACGGGTGACGGGTCATACGGCCGAAGGTGGAATCATTCTGGATAAGTCGATCTTTTACGCGACAGGCGGTGGCCAGCCTGGCGACAGCGGCAAGCTGATCTGGGATGGGGGTCACATCGCCATTGCAACAGCGGTCAAGGCCGAAGGTGGGCAAATTGCCTTTGTGCCAGCCGAACCACTGGCCATGCCGCCTGTCGGGGTTGCCGTTCGACAAGTGCTGAATTGGGATCGCCGCTATCGGCACATGCGCGTCCATACGGCGCTGCACTTGTTGTCAGTGGTTATTCCCCTACCAGTGACAGGCGGTCAGATCGGTGCCGACCGCGGGCGCCTGGATTTTGACATGCCAGAACCGCTTGTCGATATTGAGGCGATTGATCGTGCTTTGGCAGACCTGATTGATCGCGATTTGCAGGTCACCGAGGAATGGATCACAGATGCCGAGTTGCTGGAAAACCCTAGGCTGGTAAAAACCATGAAAGTCGCGCCGCCTTTAGGCCAGGGTCGGGTGCGGCTGGTGCGAATTGGCCAAGGTTCAGGGTCAATTGACCTACAACCCTGCGGCGGCACACACGTCGCGCGCACCGGCGAGATCGGACGGGTGGAAATCGGTAAGATCGAGAAAAAGGGTCGCCAGAACCGCCGCGTCAGCCTTTCTCTTGTCGATTGACGGCTTGGTGCTGTTTATGCTTTTTCCTCCGCAACCCCTTGCAACTGTAACCAATGGCAGGCTACACACCCGCGACGGAGCGGTGGCCGAGTGGTCGAAGGCGCACGCCTGGAAAGTGTGTAGGCGGGGAACCGTCTCGAGGGTTCGAATCCCTCTCGCTCCGCCAATCACCCCAATCTCTGCTTCATTTTTCCTGTTCGTCGCGGAATTTCTGCGTGTTTCCGGGGGTTAGCGCGGCGCGTATTTTGCGGAGACGCTTCCCTTTGCCGACATACCCGACCTTTCCGGCGCGCGTCTCCGCGGTCACCGGACCCCGTTCGGTTTGCCCTGTTTTTCACGGTTACAGGGAAAGATCAGGGAATTTTCGATCCTGATGGGCGTTCGCGACGTTTACTGCCCTGAACTGCGCCGCAATTTCCGTGGGTTAGCACCTAACTCCCTGTTCTGCAGGAACAGGGAATGCAAATG
>JBAVTI010000221.1:0-2131 GCA_049696055.1 Paracoccaceae bacterium
GGGCAACTTAGAACCTCGGCCAACATCACCCAACTTCTGGGATACTCTGTTGATCTTTATAAGAAACTCGCCGAAGAAACCGGCCTGCAAACCGGCTGGAAAATGAATGGCGGTCTGCGCCTTGCCTGCAATGCCGAACGCTGGACCGAGGTGAAACGCCAGGCCACCACCGCCAAAAGTTTTGGGCTGGAAATGCACCTGCTGACCCCGCAAGAGGCTCAGGACTTGTGGCCCCTGATGGAGATTCACGACCTCGTCGGTGCCGCTTTCCTGCCCACCGACGGTCAGGCCAACCCGTCTGATATCACCCAATCCCTCGCCAAAGGCGCCCGCATGTCTGGCGTCAAAATCTTCGAAGACACCCCGGTCACCCGTATCATCGTCGAAGAGGGGCGCATCAAAGGCGTGCAAACCCCGTCCGGCACCATCGAATGTGAAAAGGTCATCCTGTGCGCTGGCCAATGGACCCGCACTTTGGCCGCAACCGTCGGCGTCAACGTTCCGCTGATTTCGGTCGAACACCAATACATGGTCACGGAACAAATCAAAGGCGTCACCTCCACTCTGCCCACCCTGCGCGACCCTGACCGCCTGACCTATTGGAAGGAAGAAGTTGGTGGTCTGGTCTGGGGCGGCTACGAGCCGAACCCGGTGCCATGGGCACAAAATGGAATACCAGAGGGCTTTAATTTCGAACTTCTGACATCGAATTTTGACCATTTCGAACAATTCATGGATTTGGCGATTGGTCGCGTCCCGGCACTTGAAACCGCTGGCATCAAGCAATTGATCAATGGTCCCGAAAGCTTTACCCCCGATGGAAACTTTATTCTGGGCGAAGCGCCCGAGCTGAAAAACCTGTTTGTCGGTGCCGGTTTCAACGCCTTTGGCATCGCATCTGGCGGCGGCGCGGGCATGGCTTTGGCCGAATGGGCCGCCACCGGTGCCGCCCCCTATGACCTCTGGCCCGTCGATATTCGCCGTTTTGGCCGCGTGCATCAGTCCACCGATTGGGTCCGCGCCCGCACGTTGGAGGCTTACGGTAAACACTACACCATCGCCTGGCCGTCCGAAGAACACCGTTCCGCCCGCCCCACCCGCCGCTCGCCGCTGTATGCCCATCTCAAAACCGCAGGTGCCTGCTTTGGCGAGAAACTCGGCTGGGAGCGCCCGAATTGGTTCGCTGATCTGGCCGCAGGCGAAACCCCGGTCGACAAATATTCCTACCAACGCCCCGGCTGGTGGCATGCGGTCAAACGCGAGCATCAGGCCGCCCGCACCTCGGCCGTGTTGATCGACCAAACCAGTTTTGCAAAATTCACCCTCAAAGGCCCCGATGCCGCCGCCGCCCTGAATTGGATCGCGGCAGGCAATGTCGACCGTACCGTAGGTTCGCTGACCTACACCCAGATGCTGAATGCCAAAGGCGGTATTGAATGCGACTTGACCGTTGCCCGCCTCGCCGAGGACGAGTTTTACATCGTCACCGGCACCGGCTTTGCCACCCATGATTTCGACTGGATCAACCGCAACCTGCCCGCAGGCACTAACGCCCAGCTGATCGACGTCACGTCGGGTTCCGCTGTCCTATCCCTTATGGGCCCCGAGGCGCGCGATATCCTGGCCCGCGTCTGCCCCGATGATCTGACCAACGCTGGCTTTCCCTTTGGCACCGCCAAGCGCATTTCCGTGGCGTCCTGCCCGGTCCTCGCGCTGCGCGTCACCTACGTCGGCGAACTGGGGTGGGAGTTGCACATGCCCACCGATGTCGCAGTCACCGTCTATGAGGCGCTGATGGCGGCGGGCCGCGACCTTGGCCTGATCAATGCAGGCTACCGCGCCATCGAAACCCTGCGTTTGGAAAAAGGCTACCGCGCCTGGGGCGCCGATATTGGCCCCGACCACACTCCGGTCGAATCTGGTCTCGCTTCGGCATGCAAGATGAAGTCCGGCATTCCGTTCCTTGGCCGCGACGCCATTGCCGCCCAGCTGGCAAGCGGCGTGAAAAAACGCATGGCGGGTTTCACCGTCGAGGATCCGGCCGTGATCTTGCTTGGTCGCGAAACCATCCTGCGCGACGGCCAACGCGTGGGCTGGCTCTCATCGGGCGGCTTTGGCCACACCATTGGCA
>JBAVTI010000222.1:0-4436 GCA_049696055.1 Paracoccaceae bacterium
TGCGGGCTATTGCGGGATCGGCGGCACGGGCGTGACTTGCCCGATCGGGTTGGGGGTTTGACGCATCCTTTTGCTTGGCCGCCGGTCGGTTTGGGTGTTTGGCTGTACGGCGGTGGCAAAGGAGAACGGCATGGGTGCGCGGCTGGATGAAATGATGGCCCGCATGGCCGAGTTGCAAGCCGGGATCGAGGAAGATCTTGCCGCCAAGCGGGCCGAGTTCAAGTTTCGCATCGAGCGGGGCCGCGCGGTGTTTGATGCCGAGGTGCGCAAGCAGCATCGTGCGTTGCGGGTGGGGCTTGGCACGTTTTTGCGGCGCACCCGGCTGATGGTGGTGCTGACGGCGCCGTTGATCTATGGGCTGATCGTGCCGTTGGTGTTGCTTGATCTGTGCGTCAGTATCTATCAGCGCGTTTGTTTTCCGATCTATGGGATCAGCCGCGTCAAGCGGGCGGATCACATAGTGTTTGATCGCCAATGGTTGGTTTATCTGAACCTGCTGCAAAAGATGAACTGCGTTTATTGCAGCTATGGCAATGGTTTGATTTCCTACGTGCGTGAAATCGCGGCACGGACCGAAGCGTATTGGTGCCCGATCAAACATGCGCGCCGGGTGGCCGGGCGCCATGACCACTATAAGGATTTTGTTGATTACGGCGATGCCGAGGGCTGGCTTGTGCGGCAGGAAGCGCTTGCCGATGGGGCCGCCAAGAAGAAATGAGGCGGCGTGGCGGGGTGCCAACTTGACGATCCGGGCAGCCCCGTCTATCGCGGCTGCAACTGTATAAGGATTGCGCCATGCCCACCTATTCCGCTTTGACCACCCTGATGGGCGAAGAAGCCGCTGATGCCTTGGCGCAGGCGGTGGAAAAGATGGAGCCGGCACCGATCGGGGTGGGCGTGTTCGAGATCGAAGACGACTCTGGGCTGTGGGAAGTGGGGGCCTATTTCATGGAGGCCCCGAACGCGGTGGTGCTGGATGTGTTGGCGCTGGCCTATGGGGCGCGGCCGTTTGCGCTGTCGGAAATTCCCGAGATCGACTGGGTGGCCAAAGTGCGGCGCGAGTTGTCGCCAGTGGATGCCGGGCGGTTCTTTGTGTTTGGCAGCCATGACGCGGATAAGGTGCCTGCGGGGCGGATTCCGTTGCAGATTGAGGCGACGGTGGCGTTTGGTACCGGGCATCACGGCACCACGCTGGGCTGTTTGCGGGCGTTTGATCGGCTGGCGGATCAGGGGTTCAAGCCGGCAAAAGTGGCCGATATCGGTTGTGGCACGGCGGTGCTGGCGATGGCGGCGGCAACGATTTTGCCCGACGCCCTGGTGATTGCCTCTGATATCGACGCGGTTGCGGTGGATGTGGCAGTGGCCAACGTGGCAATCAACGGGCTGAAGGGGCGGCTGGAATGCCTTGAAGCGGCGGGGTTCAGGCATCCGCGATTTGCCGAAAGCGGGCCGTTTGATCTGGTGTTTGCCAATATCTTGAAAGGGCCGCTGGTAGAGCTGGCCCCGGATATGGCCGCCAACGTGGCACCAAACGGCATTGCCATACTTTCGGGCCTATTGGTGGTGCAGGCTGAGTCTATTCTGGCGGCCTATGTCGCCCAGGGGTTCGCGCTGGAGGCCCGCGAAGACATCGGTGAGTGGTCAACCCTGGTGTTACGCAGAGTAAATTAAAACGCCGCCCTAATCTTGCCACAATTAGGCCATACCAATACCCTACGGTGGGGGCCGATGCGGATGGAGTATTGGCTATGACCGACCAAAGCTTGAGTGAATTCTACTCTCGCATTGCGCGAATCGAAAAAGCGCGCGCAAAGGGCTACGGCTTTGAGGCCGAGGGTACTCTTGGCCGTTCCTACTATTATCGCCCCACGAAGAAACGCCGTCCGATCCTTGCGCCGCTGTTGATGGTGGCAATGTGCAGCGTTGCCATGAAGGGCGCCGTGCTTTCCAAGATCGGCGATGATCTTTACGAACAGCGGGTTGACCGGTTGCTGGATGGCCAAGGCTTTGAACGGCTTGGCGGCTACCTGATGAAGGCAGACCCGGTCACGGTGTTCGTGTCGGATCAATTCAGAGAATTTGATATCTGAGTATCGGAGCCAGACGCGACCCAAGACGGGTTGCTGCGGCACGATGGATCGGAACGCAAAAAGCCGCGTCCCCTTTGGGATGCGGCTTTTGTTTTTGATCGGCCATTGGAATGGCCAAATGGAAAAGGCCGCGTCCGGTTTGGGGTGCGGCCCCCGACCTTCAGCCAATGGAAAAGGCCGCGTCCGGTTTGGGGTGCGGCCCCCGATCTTCAGCCAATGGAAAAGGCCGCGTCCCGTTTGGGGTGCGGCCTTTGGCATGCTGTGGGCGCGGGGCGCCCCGGCAGGCGACAGATCAAGCGCGGTCGAGCGAACCCAACTGATCAATGTCACCACGGCAAAGGCCGATATCATCAAGCTCGCGGTCCGACAGTTTGCCCAAGGCATTGCGGGTCACGCGGGCGTCATTCCAGCCAGCAACCGATACGAAGATCGAGGAGACGAACTGGATAAAACGGTAGGTGGTGATGGCGCCCAGAGGCGCGGTGCGGGTGGTATCAAAAGCGGCCATGGCGGTAATCCTTTTCTCAAACTGCTCATCGGCGAGGCATATTTGCCTTCGTGCTGTCAATTAATCGTGCTGCATGTGCAAAGCAAGGTGAGTGGCGGCATGCCCCCCATGCAGGGAACGCATGGCTTGCTGACATATTTCTGCCATGTTTTTAAGGGCTTTCGATGGATGCCCCCTAAAAGCGTCGCTTTCCAGCGCCGGAGCGTCGGATTTCTGCAGTGCAGTATATCCGCCCGCTGCGCAGGACAAGGCCGGAAATCGGTTGGCGGATGTTCTCTTTTCGTGCTAATTGATAAAAAACAACAAATAAAGGGGCAGGCATGCGTGTTTTGGGGATAGACCCGGGGTTGCGCAACCTTGGCTGGGGGGTGATTGACGTGGCGGGATCGCGTCTGACCCATGTCGCCAACGGCATTTGCCATTCCGCGCCCGGACCGGAAGTGGCGGGCGATCTGGCACAGCGACTGCTTTCCCTGCACAGCCAGTTGACCGAAGTGGTGCGGCTTTATGCGCCCGATGCGGCGGCGGTCGAGAATACCTTTGTGAACAAGGACGCGGTGGCGACGCTAAAGCTTGGCCAGGCGCGGGGGATTGCGCTGTTGGTACCCGCGCAGGCGGGCCTGCATGTCGGGGAATATGCCCCCAATGCGGTGAAGAAAACGGTGGTGGGCGTGGGTCATGCGGCCAAAGTGCAGGTGGATCACATGGTGCGGATACACCTGCCGGGGGTGGTGATCGAGGGGCCGGATGCCGCAGATGCCTTGGCCATTGCCATTTGCCACGCGCACCATCTGCAATCGGCGGGGCGGCTGACCGCGGCATTGAAGACGGCGGATTTGAAAAGGGCGGCAGGATGATTGGCAAGATTTCCGGACGGATTGATTATCGCGGCTCGGACCATGTGCTGATCGATGTGCGCGGGGTGGGGTATATCGTGCATATCTCGGACCGCACCATGGCCAGCCTGCCGGGCAATGGCGAGGCGGTGGCCCTTTATACCGAGCTTTTGGTGCGCGAGGATTTGCTGCAATTGTTCGGGTTTTCGACGTTGCTGGAAAAGGAATGGCATCGGTTGCTGATGACGGTGCAAGGCGTGGGAGCCAAGGCGGCGATGGCAATCTTGGGCACGCTTGGGGCCGAAGGGGCGGCGCGGGCGATCATGCTGGGCGATGCGCGGGCCATTCAGGCGGCACCGGGCGTCGGGCCAAAGATTGCGCAACGGGTGGTGCTGGAGTTGAAATCCAAGGCGCCGTCGGTGATGGCGATGGGGGCGGCGATGCTGTCCGAGGCGGCGATGGATGAGGTGATTGAACCGATGGCGGTGCCCGCGCGCCGAGGTGCCGCCGTGCCGAACATGGCACAGAACCGGGCGGGGTTTACCGCAGATGCGTTGTCGGCACTAAGCAACCTTGGCTATGGCCAAAGCGATGCGGCGCAGGCGGTGGCACAAGCGGCGGGCGAGATGCCCGAGGCGGATACGGCGGCGCTGATCCGGCTGGCGCTAAAGCTTTTAGCGCCGAAAGGGTAAGCGATGGCCTCTGATCCGACATTGCGACCCGAACCGATGCCCGAAGATGTGGACCGCGCCTTGCGGCCTCAGGTGCTTGAGGAATTCGTGGGCCAGGCCGAGGCGCGGGCGAATTTGCGGGTGTTCATTGAATCAGCGAAGATGCGCGGCGAGGCGATGGATCACACGCTGTTCCATGGCCCGCCGGGATTGGGAAAAACCACGCTGGCGCAGATTATGGCGCGGGAACTTGGGGTGGGGTTTCGCATGACCTCGGGGCCGGTACTGGCGCGGGCGGGCGATCTGGCGGCGATTCTGACCAACCTCGAGC
>JBAVTI010000223.1:0-4233 GCA_049696055.1 Paracoccaceae bacterium
GGATGGCGGCGATATCTTCATGCGTCATTCCGTTTTGCAGGCCGACGATCAGACCATCGAGGGCCAGCACCGGCTTGATCAACTCGCAGGCCCAGCGGGTGTCATAGGCCTTGACCACAAGGAAGACGACGTCGAAGGGCTCGCGCACCTCGGCCACCTGGCACAGGTGCAGCGCCTTCAAGGGTGGGGTTTTAAGCACACGGGTCGGCAGGTTCACCGTCAAGCCGTGGGTGCGCATCGCCTCGACATGGGCGGGCCATTGGTCGATGAACGTCACATCCAGCCCGGCCAGCGCAAAATCGGCGGCTATCGAGGCTCCTTGCGCGCCGGTGCCTAGAAAGGCGATGCGGGGATTGGGTTTCATGACAGGCCTTTCATCAGGGAGCCGTCGGGGGCCAGAAGTAGGTCTTCGGGTGCGGCGAACAAGGCACGGTAGCGAGCAAGAAAGCGCGCGGCATCTGCACCGTTCAGCACGCGGTGGTCGTAGGTCAGATCCAAAGGGACCATCGGACGGGCGACAAAGCTGGTGCCGTCCCAGACCGGGCGCATCTCGGTGCGGGTGATACCGAGAATGGCCAGTTCCGGCGGGTTGACGATGGGGGTGAAGGCCTCGCCGCCGATGCCGCCCAGGTTTGAAATCGACATCGACGCGCCGCCAAGTTCCGAAGGCCGGACGCGGCGGTCTTGGGCGCGCTCTGCAAGGTCGGTGATCGCCTCGCCAATCTGGGACAGCCGCATCTGGTCGGCGTTGCGGATCACCGGCACGTTGAGCCCGTGCGGCGTATCCACGGCGATACCGATATGAACGTAATCCTTCAGGATCAACTGGTTGCCATCCGCCGACAGCGAGGCGTTGAAGCGGGGATGCTCGCGCAAACAGCGGGCAAGGACGGCGACATGAAAGGCCAGCGCGGTCAGGCGGCGGCCGTCGCGGCGCAAGCTGGCGCGCAGGGCCTCGACCCGCGTGGCGTCGCAACTGTCGTGGTGGGTGACGGTTGGGATGGCGGCAGCGGCGGTCAGATTGGCGGCGGCGACCTTTGCAAAGCGCGACAGGGCTTCCTCGCGGACCGGGCCGAAGGTGGCATGATCTACTGGCGCCGTGGCGGGTTTCGGGCCTGTTTGTGCGGCGGTGGTGCCCAGTACATCCTCGCGTGAGATATGGGTGCGGCCCAGACGCGTGGCCAAACCCGCCAGATCGACGCCCATATTGGCGGCGAGGCTGCGGACCGACGGGCTGGCTACAACCTCTGTCATGGCGTCAGACAAGCTGGCGCACCGGGTCTTCGACCCGGGCTGCGGTTTCGTTCAGCCAGGCCGCAGCGGTGGCAAAGGGCAAGGCTGCCTCGTCAAAGGTCAGGGTCAGCGTCACCGCGCCACCCTCTGAACCCACCGCCAGCACCAGACCTTCGGGCGGGGCATAGGCCGTCAGGCGCGTTGCAGTCAGATCAACCAGCAAAAGCGCGCCCTCGCCCTCGCGGCTGCCATCGGCGCGCATCAGGGTGACGGACAGCGCCTCTTCGGTGATCTGCGCCCAAGCGCCCTTGGCGAAGGCCGCCAGAACGCGGGCGCTGTCGGCGTCGGTGGCTTTCTTCAGCAGCGCCTGCAAGGCCGTGCCATCGACCCGCGCCCCTAGGGTCGAGCGGCCCGACGGGGCGAGGCCGCGCAGCCGGTCAAGATCGGCAACGTGATAGGGCTGAGGATGGCCGGCCTTGGCCAGGCGCGACAGGTCAAGCCCCTGTTCGGCCGCCATCATCCGGGCCTTGGGCGATGCAAGGATGCGACCCGGGGCCGAAACCGGCGCGGTTTGGGGCGGCTTCGGCGCTGCGGCTTTGACCGGCGCAGGCGGGGCCGGTGCAGGGGTGGCAACGGCGGGTGCCGGGGCGGCGGCTTTCGGCGGGGCAGGGGCGGCGGCCTTGGCCTTGGGCGGCGTCCTGTCGACCTCGGCCTCAGAGGCCACGATGCAGGCGATGACCTGACCCACGGGCACATCCTCGCCCTCGGCGGCGGTCACAGTCGAGAGATAGCCCGCGAAAGCCGCCTCGACCTCCATCGTGGCCTTGTCGGTTTCAACCTCGAACAGCGCCTCGCCCACCGCCACGTGGTCGCCGGGGGCCTTGCGCCAGGCGACCAGAAGCCCGGTATCCTGCGCCATGCCCAGGGCGGGCATGATGATGTCATGCGCCATAATTCACCTCCCCCCGCACCAGCGCAGCCGCCTTCGCGGCCACCGCTTCCGGGGTCGGCACCGTCAGATCCTCCAGCGCCGGGGAAAACGGCACCGGCACATCCATCGCCCCCATCCGCCCCACCGGCGCATCCAGATGATAGAACGCCTTTTCCGCGATCCGCGCCGCGATTTCGGCGGTCACGCCAAAGTTCTGATGCCCCTCGTCCACCACCAGCGCGCGCGAGGTCTTTTTCACCGAGGCGATGATCGTCGCCTCGTCCAGCGGCACAATGGTGCGCGGGTCGATCACTTCGGCCGAAATCCCCTGCGCCGCCAGAATTTCCGCCGCAGCCTTGCAGACCCCGACCATCGACGAGGTGCCGACGAGGGTAATATCGGTTCCGACCCGCACCACATTGGCTACGCCGAACGGGATCAGATAATCCTCCTCGGGGACCTCGGATTTCTCGGAATACATCATTTTGTCGTGCAGGATCACGACCGGGTTGTCATCACGGATCGCGGTTTTCAACAGGCCCTTTGCCTCATAGGCCGACGACGGCAACACGACCTTGACGCCGGGGATGTGCGCGATCAGGGCGTGCAGGCTTTGGCTGTGCTGCGCCGCCGACCGCCGCGTTGCCCCAAGGTTGGTGTGCACAACCAAAGGCACGCGCAGCTTGCCGCCCGACATGTAATGCGTCTTGGCAGCCTGATTGCAAAGCTGGTCCATCACCAGAAACAGAAAGTCACCGAACATCAGATCGACCACCGGGCGCATGCCCGTCATCGCGGCACCGACGGCAATGCCCATATAGCCCGGCTCGGCAATGGGCGTGTCGATCACCCTTTGCGTGCCGAATTCATCGACCAGACCGGCAAAGAATTTGAACGGATGGCCAGCCTCGGCCACGTCCTCACCGATCAGAAACACCGATGGGTCGCGCCGCATCTCTTCGAACATTGCCTCGTTGATGGCCTTTTGCAGGGTCAGTTCACGCATCGGCTTCTCCTGCAAAGACATGGGACAGGACCGCTTCGGGGGCGGGGAAAGGGGCGGCGAGGGCATAGGCCACGGCCGCTTCGGCCTCGGTGGCGATGGCGGCACGGATCGATGCCAGTTCCGCATCGGACGTGATACCCTGCGCCGACAGCCAGGCACCAAACAGATTGATCGGGTCGCGGTGGGTCTGCCAGTGCTCTTCCTCTGCCTTCGGGCGGTAATAGGTGCGGTTGATGTCGCCGACGTGGTGGCCCATGTAGCGATAGGTTATCAGTTCAATGAAGAACGGGCCTTCGCCGCGGCGGGCGCGTTCCACAAGCTGGGTGGCCAGCGCATTGACCGCCAGCACGTCTTGCCCGTCGATCTTGAACGCCTCGATCCCCATGGCCTCGGCCCGCGCCGTCAGCGAGCCAGCGGCGATCTCATGGGTGGGGGTGTATTCGGAATAACCATTGTTTTCACAGGCATAGATGACCGGCAGCTTCCAGAGCGCCGCCATGTTCATTGCCTCATAGACAATCCCCTGCGCCGTGGCGCCGTCGCCAAAAAAGCAGACCGCGACCTCGTCGGTGCCGCGCATCTTTGCCGAAAGTGCGGCCCCGGTGGCAATCCCTGCCGAGCCGCCAACGATGGCATTGGCACCCAGATTGCCGTTGGCCTGATCGGCAATGTGCATCGAGCCACCCTTGCCGCCGCAATAGCCTTCGGCCCGGCCCAGAAGCTCGCAGAACATCAGTTTGAAATCGGCACCCTTGGCCACGCAATGACCATGGCCGCGATGGGTGGAGGTGATCTTGTCAGTGATCTTAAGGGCCTCGCAAATGCCGACTGCCACGGCCTCTTCGCCGGAATACATATGGGTCAGGCCGGGCATCTTGGCGGTCAGGTAAAGCTGGTTGGCTTGATCCTCAAAAGCGCGGATCTTCACCATCTGGCGATACATGCGCAGATAATCATCGGTGTTGTGCGTAGAAGTCGCGGCTGTCATGGCCAAATCCTTGGATTACTTGCCGTCCAGACCGGCCAGACGGGCGGTCAGTTCGACATATTTGAAAAAGTCCGC
>JBAVTI010000224.1:0-2280 GCA_049696055.1 Paracoccaceae bacterium
TGGTAGGGCCGCGAGGGGGCATTGGGATAGGGGGTTGGATGCCGTTTTGGGGCGGCCAAAGGTCGAAAATGGAACGTATGCCTTGCGTATGGTTTACGTATGGCTTTGCGCCATACATCGAACTGGCGGCGATCGTGTCAATTCCTGCGCCGCGCGGCAGGCAGCGGGGGGACAGGACGCCCCCCCGATCGACCTAGTCGGCATCAGAGTCCCAGCCTGAGATCGCTTTCACCTCGAGGAATTCCTCGAGGCCCCAATGGCCGCCTTCGCGGGCGCGGCCCGAGGCTTTGATGCCGCCAAAGGTTGCCCCGGCACCGCGGGATTTGCCGTTCATTTCCACCATGCCAGAGCGCAGAGCGCGGGCGAGCCGGTTGCGGCGTTTGCCGTCGGCGGACTGGACATAGTTAGTGAGGCCGTAGGGGGTATCGTTGGCGATCTGCACCGCCTCGGCTTCGGTATCGAAGGGGATGATCGACAGCACGGGGCCAAAGATTTCTTCCCGCTCGATGGTCATGCCGGGGGTGACATCGGCGAAGACTGTGGGTTTGACGTAAAAGCCACGGTTCAAACCGTCGGGGCGGCCAAGGCCACCGGCGACAAGACGGGCACCTTCGTCGATGCCCTTTTGGATGAAGCCCTGAATCTGATCGTATTGGCGTTGGTTGACGACGGGGCCGATGTGTTTGCCGGGTTGATGCGCCGAACCAACCTTGATGGACTGCGCCACGGTAGCGGCGATTTCAACGGCGCGGTCGTAGGCGGGACGCTCGACCAGCATCCGCGACGGCGCATTGCATGATTGGCCCGAGTTATTCATCAGGTGGCGCACGCCGCGTTCGACGGCTTTGTCATCGGCATCGGCAAAGATCAGGTTGGCACCTTTGCCGCCAAGTTCCAGCATCACCCGCTTAAGGGTTTGCGCGGCGGCGGCGGTGATGGCGCGTCCGGCACGGGTAGAGCCGGTGAAACTGATCATCTCGACGTCGGGGTGGGTGGAAAGCTGGCTGCCGACACCGGGACCGTCGCCGTTCACGAGGTTAAAGACGCCCGCAGGCACGCCCGCGTCATGCACGAATTCGGCGAACAGCAAGGACGAGAGCGGCGATTCCTCGGACGGTTTCAGCACGCAGGTGCAGCCTGCCAGCAGGGCGGGAATGACCTTGAGCGTGACCTGATTCATCGGCCAGTTCCACGGCGTGATCAGGCCGACGACACCGATGGGTTCCAGAGCGATACGGTCATTCGGGGCATGTGGGCCAAGGGGGCGGACCCACTCGATGGCGTCGAAAGCGGTGAGGAAGTTGGTCAGGTGCCACGGCAGGCAGGGGGCTTGGCTATCGCGGGCCATGTCGATGGGAGCGCCCATTTCCATGCTGATGGCGACGGCCATTTCCTCGGCGCGTTTTTCGTATTGCGCGAGGATGGCCTGCACATAGGCGCGGCGGGTGGCGGGAGGGGTGACCGACCATGTGGTAAAGGCAGCCTTGGCGGCGGCAACGGCGGCGTTGGTATCGGCAGCATCGCCCAGCGAGATGATGGCGCAGGGTTCCTCGGTCGAGGGGTCGATCACGGTGCAATCGCGTGGGGTGGTGGGGGCGACCCACTGGCCGTTGATGTAGAAATTGCGGTTCTCGATCATGGGTGCCTCATCGACGTTCAGTTTCGGCGCAGAGCGTGGCATTGCGGCGCGGGGTGTGCAAGTGGAGAGCCGACAACAGGATGTCGGGGACAGCGCAAATTGCGTGTGCTGCGAAACCGGGATTGTGGGAAATTTTCGCCCACGTCTGCCGATAATTTCGAGAAAGCTGTTCTTTGTTGTCGCAGGCGCTGCGTTGGGGGATGAAACGGTGTTCTTTTTCACCTATCTGATGGGAGAAGCATAAACCCGAAATGAGGCTGTCATGTCCCTGCGTATCAACGATGTTGCCCCCGATTTTACCGCCGAATCCACGGCCGGAACCATTCATTTCCATGATTGGGTGGGCGATGGCTATGCGATCATCTTTTCGCACCCCAAGGATTTTACCCCGGTTTGCACCACCGAGTTTGGGGCAGTGGCGCAGTTGGCGGGTGAATTTGCCAAGCGCAAGACCAAGGTGATCGGGGTGTCGGTGGATTCGGTTGACGAGCACCACAAGTGGAAGCGCGATATCGAGGCGTTCGCGGGCAACCCTGCGGATTTTCCGATTATTGACGATACCAGCCTGACGGTGGCCAAAGCCTATGACATGCTGCCCGCCGATGCCTATATGCCCGACGGTCGCACGCCTGCACATTCGG
>JBAVTI010000225.1:0-13384 GCA_049696055.1 Paracoccaceae bacterium
CCTTGGCCACGGTGCGAATAGCCCACGGTCTGGCCGCCGTTCAAAAGCGCGAGGGTGTCGAACACATCCTGTTCCTGCACCCCAAAAAACTCGAGGTCGTCGGTCGAAATGGTGGCCCGCAGGCGGCGGGGTTGCATGCCAAAACTGTCGTCGACATCGACGATGTAGGGCACCGAGGTAAAGGCCTCACGCACCTTTTGCGCCGCCGCCCGGCGAGTATCGGCATCGGGCCCGTAAATCTCGGCCAGCAGGGTTGCCATCACCGGCGGACCGGGTGGCGGTTCAACGGTTTTCAGGCTGGTGCCTGCCGGAGTGGCAAGCGCCGAGATGCGGGCGCGGATATCAAGGGCGATTTCGTGGCTGGTGCGGTCACGGTCGGCTTTGGGGGAAAGGTTTATTTGCACTTCGCCCAGTTGCGGATCGGCGCGCAGGTAGGAATGGCGCACGAGGCCGTTGAAGTTAAAGGGAGCGGCGGTGCCGGCATGGGTTTGCACGGACAACACTTCGGGCAATTGCAAAACCACGCGGGCGACGTCTTGGGCGACACGGTCGGTTGCCTCATAAGAGGCGCCTTCGGGCAGATCAATCACCACGGAAAGCTCGGATTTATTGTCGAAAGGCAGCAGTTTGACCGTGACATCCTTGGTGTAAAGCAAGGTCAACGAGCCAAACGACAGAGCCGCCGTGATCAGCAAGAACCCAAGACTGCGGGCTTTGGTGGCCAACAGTGGCCGCGCCACCATGCCAAAAAGCTTGCCCAATGCCCCGCCGGGATGGCCGCCATAGGTGTCATCATGGTCATGGGCCGCCATATTGGCCCCCCCCGCCACCTTGACCATCAGCCAAGGCGTGATGATCACCGCAACAAAGAACGAAAAGATCATGGCCGCGCTGGCGTTGGCGGGAATTGGCGACATATAGGGGCCCATTAGGCCCGAAACGAACAGCATCGGCAGCAATGCCGCAACCACGGTCAGGGTAGCCACAATGGTGGGATTGCCCACCTCGGCCACCGCAGCAATCGCGCCTTCGACGCGGGTTTTCTCGCGGCTCATCCCCCAATGGCGGGCGATGTTTTCAATGACCACGATGGCGTCATCGACAAGGATACCGATGGAAAAGATCAGGGCAAACAGCGACACCCGGTTCAGGGTATAGCCCATGATCCATGCCGCAAACAGCGTGAGCAAAATGGTGACCGGGATCACGATGGCCACCACGATGCTTTCGCGCCAGCCGATTGCCAGCAACACCAGACCAATGATGGAAATCGTGGCCAAACCAAGGTGGAACAACAACTCGTTGGCCTTTTCATCCGCCGTCTCACCGTAGTTGCGGGTGATGGTGACGGCGACGGTTTCGGGGATCAGCGTCCCTTCCAGGGCCTCGATCTTGTGCAAAATCTCTTCGGCGACGATCACCGCATTGGACCCTGCACGCTTGGCTACGGCCAAAGTCACCGCAGGCGCGCGGTTTACCGTGCCATCGGCGTTGCGGGTCAGGTGCGATACGATGTGATCCGAGGTGTCGGGAATGAACTCGACCGCCGCGACATCGGCGACATAGACCGGGCGGCCATCGCGCGTGGTCAACAAAAGGTTGGCCACCTGCGCGGGGGCGACCAGTGTTTCCCCCGCCACCAGATCGACCTGTTCACCCTGATCGCGCAACTTGCCGGTATTAAGCGAGCGGTTGGCCTGCTGAACCTTGCCCGCCAATTGCTGCAAGGTGACGCCGTATAGTGCCAGGCGTTCCGGGTCTGGCATGATACGGATTGCCTCGCCAGCCTCGCCCACCAGATAGGTCAGGCCGACATCGGCGGTCTTGGCAACTTCGGTGCGCAGTTCGCGCGCAATACGGGTCAGATCGTTCGCAGATACCGACGTGACACCGGGTTTGGGCGACAGGGTCAGCGCCACAATCGCCACGTCATCAATGCCGCGCCCAACGATCAGCGGCTCGGGGATGCCCACCGGAATACGGTCGGCATTGGCGCGCACCTTGTCATGCACCCGCAGAATGGCGGCATCGGCCGAAGTGCCGACAAGGAACCGCGCGGTAACCATCGCGCCATCATCGCGGGTTTGCGAATAGACATGCTCAACCCCGTCAATGCCCTTGACGATGGCCTCAAGAGGTTCGGTGACCAGTTTCACCGCATCTTCGGCGCGCAAACCTTGGGCTTGAATATGAATATCGACCAAAGGCACCGAAATCTGCGGCTCTTCTTCGCGCGGCAGGGAAATCAGCGCGACGATGCCAACGGCAAGGGCTGCGATGATGAAAAGCGGGGTCAGCGCCGATTGAATAAAGGCGCGGGTCAACTGGCCCGCGATGCCCAGCGATTCTTGTCTTGGGGGCTTACTCATGGGTTGCCACCAGAATATCACCGGCTTGCAAACCGGACAAAACTTCGACCATCTCGACCCCGGTGATGGTATGGCGTTGGCCCAGCACGACCGTGCGGGCAATGGTGCCTTCCGGTGCCGAAACCTCGACAAAATCCAGACCAGAGGTGTTGGATATCGCCGATACCGGCACCACCAATGCCTGCCGTTCGTCTACTGGAACGCGCACCAGAACGCGCGCATCGACAAAGGTCTCGGTCAGACCTTTGACTTCGACATCGGCAATCACCCGGCCATTCTCGATCAGTGGATAGATCCGCACCAACGTGCCTTCAGCCGCACCGCCGGGGGTTTCGATCCCGATGGCATCGCCTTCTTTCAGAAAGGCCGCATGACGTTCGGGCACGGCCAAACGCAGGAAATAGCCGCCGCCACCGATGGTTGCCACCGCTTCACCCGGCATCACCACCGCGCCAGCCGACACTGGCACATCCAGCACCCGCCCCGCCATTGGCGCCAGAACCGCCCCCTCGGCCGCCTGTTGTTCCAACACTTTGCGCTGCGCCTGTGTGGCGGCGATCTGGCCGGAAATCACATCAACCTGGGTGCGCAATGCGTCCAGACGTTGCGCCGTTGTAACCCCGCGCGCCAGCAAATCCTCGCCGCGGGTCAGTTCGGTCTGCGCGTTCAAAAGTTGCGCATTCTGCGCCTCTAGCTGCGCATCTACCGCCGAAAGCTGAAACCCGATCTTGGCATCAACCACCTCGGCCAGCACCTGACCGGCGGTGACAACATCACCCTCGGCCACCGACAGGGTGACAAGGGTGCCCCCCAAACGGGCGCGGGCGGGAATGCGGTCACGAGTCTCAATCCGGCCATAGACCGCTTTCCATTCGGTCACTGTCACCGGTGCCAAAGGCGTGCTTTCCGCCATCGCAGTTGCGGGAAGAAGGGCGACAAACAGGGCGGCCAAAGCCAGATTTCGTGTCATCGGTTGATCCTTTGGTTCGGCCAATCGGGGCTTTGCGCTATATAACCCTTGGGGCTTTCACATTCAATATCGTGAATATTATAGAATTCCGAACATTTCAACCCCGGTTCTGAACGAACCAAGGACACAGAGCAGGTCAAGCCACCCAAAGCTAAGTGTGCAGAATTGCACAGTGATCAGGCACCTACCGAAATTCCCTGCAATCCACCGCCGGATGAACGCGTCCGTGAACAGATGTAACCGAATTCCGGTCGTATTTCCATGATTTTTCATGGTTTTCGGCGAGATGTGCCGCAGATGGAAAAGTTTCACCAATAGGAGCCCGCAATTGGGAAATTCTGCGTGATCCGCTGCGATCCGACTGTGATTTTCCAATCAGATCAACAGGGTGCATGTTTGCTTTACCGGGCCACCAATGGCCTGACAAACAAACCCTGAAAGGACGATCCAAATGAAAAACCTGCTCATCTCCGCCGCCTTGATCCTTGCTGCTGCTGGCAGCGCTTCGGCCATGAATGCCACCGACACGCTGTCCGGCCCCGATGCTTTCACCGTGCGATTGCTGGTGCCCGGCGCGGATGTGGACAACCTGACGTCGGCCCAAGTCGGCTCGATCGGGCTGATCTTGTCAAGCAACGACAGCGCCCGTGGTGCCCAGATCCGTTCGGTTCTGAACCAAAGCTAAGCCTCTAAAGGTGGTGTGAACCGCTGCAAGAAGAAGGCTGGCCCGGCATTGCGTCGGGCTGGCCTTTTTTTTGCATTGTGCAGCCACGCATCGAACGGGCACTGGTCGAAAGCGCCGCGCCGCGCTAGGCTTGCGAAAAAGCGATGAACCCCAACAGATTGGCGCGTGGCAATGGCCCCTAAAACCATCGGTGACGTGTCTTTCTGGTACGCCGATCTTGGCGGCCTGCCGGACCAACGCACGCCGCTATCCGGGGACACCGCCGCCGATATTTGCATTATCGGCGCGGGTTATACCGGGCTTTGGACAGCCTACTACCTGAAAAAAGCCCAACCAGATCTGGATGTTCTGGTGGTCGAGCGGGATTTCGCGGGCTTTGGTGCGTCGGGGCGCAATGGCGGCTGGCTGACCGGCGGGTTTGCCTGGTCGCATGAAAAATATCTGACAACCGGCAGCCGCGACGGCGTGCGCGCCATGGTGCAGGCGATGAATGGCACGGTGGCCGAAGTGATGCGGGTGGCCGCAGCCGAGGGCATCGACGCGGATATCCTGCCGACCGATGAGTTGATGGTAGCCACCAACCCCGCCCAACTGGCGCGGGTCAAGGCCGAGGTGGCGCATCGCCAAAGCTGGGGCGAAGGCGGGGACCGGGTGTATGAAATTGGCGCGGATGCGGCGCGCGCGCGGATCAACATTCCCGGTGTTCTGGGCGGCATGGTGGTGGGGGGCGTCGCGCGGGTGCAGCCGGCCAAGTTGGTGCGCGGCTTGGCCACAGCGGTCGAACGGTTGGGGGTGCGGATTGTCGAAGGCACCACGGTTACCGGCTTTGAAAAAGGGCTGGTTACAACCGACCGTGGCTGCGTGCGCGCGCCCCTTATCCTGCGTGCCACCGAAGGTTTTACCGCCACCCTGCCGGGGGTTCACCGCGAATGGCTGCCGCTAAACTCGGCGCAGATTGTCACCGAACCGCTTCCACCCGAAATTTGGGCGAAGATCGGCTGGCAAGGTCATGAAATATTTGGAGATTTCAACAACGCCTATTGCTATTGCCAACGCACCCGTGAAGGCCGCATCACCGTGGGGGCGCGGGGTGTGCCCTATAAAATGGGATCAAAGTTGGATCATAACGGCACGCCAGACCCGGAAACCATCCGCCGTCTGACGGCGATTTTGCACCGTCACTTCCCGGACACCAAGCCCTTTACCATCGACCACGCGTGGTGTGGTGTGCTTGGTGTGCCGCGCGATTGGTGTGCGACCGTGGGGCTGGATCGCGCGACCGGCATCGGTTGGGCGGGGGGGTATGTCGGGGTTGGGGTGTCGACGTCGAACCTTGCGGGGCGCACGCTGGCCGACCTCGCCCTGGGGCGCGACACGGATCTTGCCCGCCTGCCATGGGTCAATCGCCGCGTTCGCAACTGGGAGCCGGAACCCGCGCGCTGGTTGGGCGTTCAAACCATGTATGCCCTGCTGCGCATCGCCGATCGCCGCGAAGCGCGCCTTGGTATTCCACCTTCGCGCTTTGCCGCGCTTGGCAACTGGCTGACCGGGCGCTGACGGCAGAACGGGCGGTGTGGGCCTGCCAAAGTTCCGGTGGCAAATTTCGCGGTGAAGGCCCCTGACGGACAGACATCTGCATATCCTGCGCGTCCGTCAGGCATCCAGACGCTAGAGCGGATTGCTTTCAATCTGATTCAGATTGAAAGCAATCCAAGACCAAGCAGGCTGGGAATGTTGCGTGTTGCGCAGTATCGGATGAACCCGATACAGCGCAACACGCTCTAGATCACCATGAACTCGGCCGCTGTCATCGTCAGCCCCGCTGCCAGATCGGCGAAACGGATGCCAGCGCCCAGCCCCGAGCCGTCGGCGTCATACCACAACAAACCGGTGTCGGTTTCATAGATGATCCGTTGCGCCGCCGTTGTCGCCGCACCGCTCAGGTTTGCGGTAAAGGCCGTTACCGCAAGCGCGCCAAGCGGCAGAGCGGCAAAGATGGCGCTGTCGATCTCGATCTGGTCGGCGGCCACAGTATAGTCGGTGATCTGGTCAAGGTTTCCGGCCAATGCGGCGGTGAACACAAACACGTCCGCCCCGGCCCCCCCTGTCAACGCATCAACCCCACCAAGCCCGTTCAGCCGGTTTGCGCCCGCGTTGCCAATCAGACTTTGCGCCAGCGCGTTGCCGGTCAGGTTGATCGCTGTGGTCAGGGCGGCGTTTGACGTCGCGAGCATTTCGACAGCGACACCTGCGGCAAGCGTATAGTTGACGTAGGCAATCACCCGATCATCGGTGCCCCCGCCTGCGGCCTCGAACACCAAATCGCCGACGTTATACACCCGGTAAATATCGTTGCCGCCATAGCCGTAAAGCCGATCTGCAACACCTGTCCCCGATGCCAACACATTGGCCCCGGCGTTGCCTGCGATCGTCTGCGCCAGTGCGTTGCCGTTCAGGTTGATCGCCGTGGTCAGCGCGGCGTTTGATGCCGCCAGCACTTCGACCTCGACACCTGCGGCAAGGGCATAGCTGACATTGGCAAGCACCCGGTCATTGGTGCCCGCGCCTGCGGCCTCGATGATCACGTCACCGGCGGCATCGACAACGTAGGTGTCGTTGTCCGCCCCGCCGATCATCCGGTCGATCCCGGTGCCGCCATTCAGCGTGTCATTCCCCGCGTCACCCTTCAGCGTATCGTTCCCTGCCCCGCCGATCAGAATGTCATTGCCATCCCCACCGCTCAGGTCGTCGGTATTGGTGCCGCCGGTCATGGTGTTGGCGACGTTTGTGCCCCCGACGATATTGCTGCCGTTACCCATGATGATATTTTCAAAGCCGTTGAATATCTCGGTCGCAAGGGAGCTCAGTCCCATGGTCATATTCACCGAGTAGTTGCCCGCGTATGCGCGCAGATCGAGAAGATCAATTCCGCTGCCGCCATACAGCGTCGAAATACCAGTGCCGCGCACCAAGGTATCGTTGCCATCGTCGCCATAGTAGAACCCGCCTGCGCCAACCGCGAGCAGACGATCATCGCCAGTGCCGCCATGGACCGTATCGCCCGCACCGCCGGTAATCGTGTCGTTGCCATCAAGGCCGTTGATCTGATCCGGATCCGCAGTTCCCACAAGGACGTTATCGCCCGATGTTCCATTGATGATTTCAATCTGCGGCGTGATCGTCACGACAATCCTGGGGCGAAGCGGTGTGGTGTTCACAAACACCTGCAGATCGCCGTTGTAATCCCCCACCACCGCATCCAAATCGCCGTCGCCATCAATGTCGGCAAAAGTAGGGGCGGCATAGCCATTGGTGACCACGCCCGCGAACGGATTGTTTGCCCCGGTCAGTTCGCTAAACGTCGCCCCGTCGTTGCGAAACGACCGCAAACCACCGCCGTAATCACCAACCACCAGATCAAGATCACCGTCGCCATCCAGATCGACAAGGCTTGGTTTGCTTTCGTCCGAGACAGCCACGCCATTGAAAGGATTGGCCGCGCCGGTTAGCTCGACAAACACGCCGCCGGTGTTCTGAAGCGCCGTTATTGTGCCGTCATTCGCCCCTGCCACCACATCGAGATCACCGTCATGGTCAAAATCGACCAGTGTCGGCGCACTGCTGTAGCCCAGATCAACGGTCGCGAATGGATCTGACGCCAAGTCAATCAGGCTGAACACACCACCGACATTGCGCAGCGCAACCAAGGCACCCTCGCTTTCGCCCACCACCGCATCCAGATCGCCGTCACCGTCAATATCGAAAAATCCAATGTTGCTTCTGGAACCAAAATCCAAACCATTGAACGGATTTGCCACGCCCGTCAGTTGGGTGTAAGCGCCCGCATTGTTCTGATAGGAACGCAGGGTGCCGTCGTAAGCCCCCACGACGAGATCCAGATCACCATCCTGATCCAAATCGACAAAGACAGGCGTGCTGAGATCGCCCGCATCCACAGCATTGAACGGGTTGGCCGCCCCGGTCAGTTCAACAAAGTGGTCAACCGCAGGGTTCAAAGTTCCGCCTGCCGCGTCAGTGACGTCCAGAACCAGGGTTCGCGTCGCCGTGGGTGTATTGCTGACATTGGCATAGGTCAGGTTATGGATCAGCGCATCAATCGCCGCCGACGTGGCATTGGCGTTGAAGGTGATGGTCAGCGTGGTGCCGACGCCCCCCGACAGCGTGCCGATGTTCAGGCCCCCAAAGGCTACATTCGCCCCCGACAATGCGATCTGCCCCACCCCGCCCCCAACCGTGCGCACCGAGGCGCGGTCTTCGGCCAACAACCCCGATAGTGTCAGACTGCCGCCGGCAAAGTTACCCTCTGCATCCGCAAAGCTGGTGCCCAGGGCCAACGGCTGCGGCGTGGCATTAACCAGATTCTCGGCAAAAGTAACGGCGGGCGCAAAGCCCGTCAGCGTCGGGGCATCATTGACGCTGGTTACCGTGACATCAATCACCACGCCGGTCGGTGTGATGTTCTGATAGGTAAACAGGGCGCCATCATTCCCCCCCGACACGACATCCAGATCGCCATCGCCGTCAATATCCACAACGGCCGGGGCACTGACGTAAACGGTGTTGACAAAATTCAACGGATTTGTCGCCCCGGTAAGGTTGGTAAATACGCCCGCATCGTTCTGCAACACCTGTAATCTGCCGGGAAATCCCCCCGCCACCACATCCAGATCGCCATCGCCGTCAATATCGACAAAGCTTGGGGTCACCATCTGATTGATGAGGATACCGTTGAACGGATTTGCCCCGCCGGTCAGTTCGGTAAAAACACCTGCGTTGTTCTGAAAGGTCACCATGGTGCCTCCCCATGTGCCCACCACAGCATCGGCATCGCCGTCGCCGTCAATGTCGACAAAGCTTGGTGCCGCGTTGTAGAAGACATCGACGCCATTAAAGGGATTGGCCGCCCCGATCAGTGCGGAAAACACGCCGCCATCGTTTCGGTAGGACCGCAAGGTACCATCCTGTTCGCCGATCACTGCGTCGAGATCGCCGTCGTTATCCAGATCGCCAAAACTTGGTCGACTGAAAAGGCCAACGTCAACCCCGTTGAAAGGATTGGCCGCCCCGGTCAGTTCGGTATAGACACCCGCATTGTTCTGAAACGATTTGATGGTGCCAAAGTATTCGCCCGAAACGATATCAAGATCGCCGTCACCATCAAGATCGACAAAAGCCGGGCAACTCTCCGTGCCAACATCCACGCCGTTGAACGGGTTGGCGGCACCCTCAAGCTGCGCATAGACCGCAGCCCCCGGTGTCGGCGGCAAATGCACACCGACCGCATCGGTGACGTCCAAAGACAGGGTTCGGCCTGTCGTTGGGCTATCGCTGAGATTGGCATAGGTCAGGTTCTGGATCAGCGCGTCTATCGCAGCTTCGGTGGCATTGGCGTTGAAGGTAATGGTCAGCGTTGCGCCAACCCCACCCGCCAGCGTGCCGATAACCACGCCGCCAAAGGTGACACCGCTGCCCGACAGACCAATCTGGCCCGCCCCCGCCCCCTCATTGCGCACCGAGGCGCGGTCTTCGGTCAACAGTCCCGACAGTGTCAGACTGCCCCCACCCGAGTTGCCGGAAGGATTTGAAAACGTCACATCCGCATCAAGCAATTGCGGGGTGGAATTCACCAGATTTTCGACAAAGGTAATCGCGGGCGCAAAGCCCGTCAGCATCGGTCCGGTCATGGGGCAGCCTTATTGAACAGGGTGTTGATAATGATGAAAGGCAGAAAGCGGCGGCCCGGAAACTCAATATAAAACAATAGCATAAACTCGGACTCTTACATTCAACAAATATCTATTCCGGCTTACTTGTCCACTAAATAGGTGCTAGCGCTGCGGCAATAATTCGGAAGACAGTCAAGGCATCAAAATGGCAACACCCCTGCAAGAGAAGGTGGCAGAACAGCAGCCGATCCTTCTGCACTCGTCCGGTTTTGCCGATTGGCTTGCCGCGCAAGACTGCAGCCTGGCGCTGACGACCTATCAGGCCGGACGGCTGTTCTTGATCGGGCGCAAGGCCGATGGGTCGTTGCGGGCGCATGAGCGGATGATTGAACAATGTCAGGGCCTGTGGACCGATGGTCAAACCTTGTGGACCAGCGGGCTGTATGCGCTTTGGCGGTTTGAAAACGATCTGCAGGGTGCAAAAACCGCCGCCGGTGTTGACCGCCGTTTTGTGCCACGCGAGGCCCGCGTGACCGGGCAGATCGACATCCACGATATCGGCATGGGCGATCTGGGCCAATTCGGCGGTCCTGCGGGCAACGGCCCGATCTTTGTGTGCACTGCCTATAATTGCCTGGCGACCACCAGCGAAAGCGCCAGTTTTCGCCCGCTGTGGCTGCCGCCCTTCATCAGCCAAATGGTCCGCGAGGATCGGTGCCACCTGAACGGATTGGCGATGAATGGCCCACGCGCGGCCTATGTCTCTGCGGTCAGCCGGTCGGACGTGGCGGATGGTTGGCGCGATCGGCGGCGCGATGGCGGGATTATTCTGGATGTGGCCACCGGTCAGGCTGTTGCCACCGGATTGTCGATGCCGCATTCGCCCAGAGTTTATGACGGCAAGCTATGGGTGTTGAACTCAGGTTTGGGCGAGTTGTGCACCGTCAATGTGCAGAGCGGCGTTGCGACCCCAATTGCTTTCCTGCCCGGCTATGCCCGAGGGCTGGCTTTTATCGGACGATATGCCGTAATCGGCCTGTCGCGCCCGCGGCACAATCAGACCTTCGAGGGATTGGCCCTGGACGCAAGGCTTGCCGCCAAAGACGCCACCCCCCGCTCTGGGCTGCTGATCATCGACATTGATACCGGGCGCACCGTTGAATGGTTGCGGTTTGAACATACCATCAACGAGCTTTACGATGTGGCCATCCTGCCCGGCATCTGCCAACCCGAAGCCATCGGATTTCGCGGCGTCGAAATCAATCATGCCATTCAAATCGAAACGATGAATGCAAAACCTGTTCAAGGGTAATCAGAGCACCTTCTGTTTCGCCATGGCGACCGGCCCGACGACGATCCCCGGCAGCATTAGGCCCGCCTTCACGCCATCTATCGGCGGCTGAAAGACTTTGCGATTAAAGCCGTCGAGCTTCTCGTCGGGGATGCAAACGAACCAGTCGTTCTTTGGCCCGCGTGTGTTGCAGGTGGGTCACCCACCTTTGCTGATCGTCCGGTTGTCGTGCGCAAAGCGCGCGGCCGTGGCCTCTTTAGCCGCGGCGAGCAGCCTCGATCACAGCAACGTCGATTTTTGTCATATCCATCATCGCCTCAAATGCGCGTTTTGCTTCGTCGCCGCCGGCGGCCATCGCTTCAGTCAGCACGCGTGGCGTGATTTGCCACGATACGCCCCATTTGTCCTTGCACCAACCGCACGCACTTTCCGTGCCGCCATTGCCGACGATGGCGTTCCAGTAAAGGTCAGTCTCTTGCTGGTCCTCAGTCGCGATCTGGAACGAGAAGGCTTCGCTATGTTTGAAGGCGGGCCCGCCATTAAGGCCGAGACAAGGGATGCCGGCGACGGTGAATTCGACCGTCAGCACGTCACCCGCTTTGCCGGACGGGTAGTCACTTGGCGCACGGTAGACGGCACCTACAGAGCTATCAGGAAAATTCCCGGCGTAGAAGCGGGCAGCGGCCTCGGCGTCCTTGTCATACCAGAGGCAAATCGTGTTCTTGGCATTTGGCATTGCTTGTCCTTTCGCCTTTGAAGCCTATTCCGGCTCGGTTTCCCTCGCGCTCCTTAGCAGTTCGCCATCATCTCCTCGGGTGCACGACCGACATAGAAACGTCTCGTGCCGTCTTACGTTCCGCCAGCAACGCCTGAAATGTTATTGCAGTCAAGTCCACATGCGGCCCGTTGCGCCGTCTGTGCGGCTGGCCATTTTCGTCGAAATAGGCCGTCGGCCCAATGTCCGTTTCGCCACGCGTTGCATTTCTTGCCTAGCCGGTTTCGCTGCGGCAAGCATGTATGACCACTGTAGGACCGATCGCCAATTGCGCAGGAAGGGCCGCAACGGGCCGCGAACTCCGATAGCCAGCGTCTGTGTTCGTCCGGTGAAAGTGCCGCTTTTCTGCCGATCGATCCAGGATTGCGACTGCCCGCCAGTTGATACCTTGATGCAGATGGTGGACGGCCCCCAGATGCAGCGCTAAGACAACCGCCATCTCGAGACATCTTCGCACAGACCAAAAAGGGGCCACATCATGCTTTGGGTCATTCGCGCGCGCATGAAGCCAGCCCTCTCAGTGATCGAAATGATCCCGAACGTTCACCGTACCCCGGCATTGGCGGCCTTGCGCAAGGCGGCGCTTGATGGGCGCACCTCGACCTTGCGCCTTTCCGCTGACGAAAGGGAACTGGCATTTTATGATGGACCGGTGCAGTTGACATCGCCCATCGGTGCGCGCCTGCTGAAAGCGCTCTATCACGAGGGTCGCATCAAGTTGAAAAAACCCTCTGTCAGCAAATTGCCCACGCTCGATGCCTATATCAAAACGGAGGCCGCCTTCCGCGCCGAGGCGGCTCATCTTCTGGCCGACGAAGACGCAAAGCGCCAGCGTCTCGCCGAGATCATCAAAAATCCAGCCTGTGCGCGCGCTGATGAACTTAGCCCCTATCTGATCGACAAGGTCATTACCGCCCAGCTTGGCCATGGTGCCTATGGCAGCGTTCAGATCGCAGGTCTGACTTGTCACAAGATCTTGACCCTTTCACCCGAGGCAGAAAGCACCCGGCCCCTCGCCAAAGGCAAAGAGTTGTACTGGTGGTTGGATGGCGAAGGACATCGTCAAGGCGATGCTGAATAATCCCCAACTGAAAATCCACAGGTTGCCAACCTGCGCGACAGTCTGCTGGCTCGTCTTCCACCAAAGGACGCCGCGCGGACCGAGGCCGATGCCGAAGTCGTCCTGACCGCGATGGGGTCCGTGACCAGACCGGGCCCGAGGGTCAACCTTGCCCCGAAAATACTTGATGCGGTGATCGAGGCTTTGCGCGGACCATTTCGCTTGCAACTGCGCTACGGCGAACCCGACGCGCCAGAGCGGACCATCGAGCCGCACGGCCTGCTTCTGGGCCACCGCAGCTATCTCGTCGCACGGCAGCCGTCGCGGGGCGACACAATCCTGAACTTCCGCAGCGGGTGTGCGTGCCGCGCTGGAACCGGGTCTATCGCGGGCTGGCCGTGCATAAGGCCGAAGCCTTCCCCGGCGAGCATGAGGCGATCATCGACGAAGCACTATGGGCGCAGGTCCACGACATGCTGGCCAACAACCGCGTCGCCCGGATCGCCGTGGCGCGGGCCCCTGCACCGGCGCTGCTGCGAGGGCTGAT
>JBAVTI010000226.1:0-13202 GCA_049696055.1 Paracoccaceae bacterium
TACGCTTTGGAAGAGGTCACCTCCTCCCGCATGGTCTGGCAACGGTGTGGCCCGCCTCCGCCCCCCCCCTTGGAAGGCCAGCCGCCACCCCGGCCCCAGCTTTGTCTGGAACGCGAGCCCTATACCGTCGAAAAGCCGAAAGCCATTGATTTGGCCGAGGAAAAACGCAAACTGACCTCGCTACAGATCAAACGACGCGAGCTGGAAAAGGCCGCCGCAAGCGTCATTGCCCAGTGCAAAGCGCAATATCCTGAATGAAGCCGCTTAGTGTGCAGGCGCATCTACCGGGTCAATCAGACTGCGGCCACCATCCAGTGTGATGATCTGCCCGGTCATGAAACCTGCCGCTTCCGACGCCAGAAACTGCACGGTTTCCACCAGTTCCGCCGGGGCCGCGATGCGCTGCATCGGGGTGCCATCGGTTATTGCCGTGCGGTAATCGGGGTGATCCTTCAGCACCGTTTGCAGGCTGGCGCTCATCACAGACCCAAATGCAACCGCGTTCACCCTGATCCCCTTTGGTGCCAAAGCCACAGCCATCGATCGCGTCATCTGATCCACGGCGGCACAGGAAATCGAATAGCCCAAAAGCTGGGCCTGCGTGCGATGCGCAGCGATCGACGACAGGTTGATGATCGCCCCGACATTCCCCGTCGCTTCTGCCTTTTCAGCCTGTGAAATCATGCGCTTGGCTGTCATTTGCGACAGGCGCAGGCTGGTCAGCAAATTCTGCTGCAGCAACGTTTCCACAGCGTCATCTTCGGCACAAAGCGGGTCTGAAACCGCCATTTGGCGGCTGGCATTCACCAAAATGTCCACCCGCTCGAACGCATCCATGGTTGCCGACAACAGGTTCGCAATCGTCAACTTTTGTCGCAAATCGCCGGCAAACATCCGAACCGGGCCTTCTGCACGGGATTCGGCCCCAACCTCGGCCTCCAGCCGATCCTCGTCGATGTCGGCGAACATCACATTTGCGCCTTTGTCGATAAAATGCCGCGCGATGGCCAGGCCGATGCCATTTGCCGCACCCGTCACGATGGCGGTCTTACCGGCGATGGATAGAGACATGGGGCAACTCCGATTGGGTCAGCGCGCGGCGCGACTGGGTTTATTGGGACGCGCGGCGCGGGTTAGCCGAAAGGCGCTGTCGCCCCCCACTTCCTCGACATCGCGGAACAAAGTGGCCAATGCCTTGGCATAGGGCAAGTGCCGGTTTGCCACCAGCCACAGCTCGCCATTGGGCGAAAGCATGCGCGCGGCAGCCTGCAAAAAGGCCAGTCCCAGGCTTGGGTCGGCGTCGCGCCCAGCATGGAATGGCGGATTGCAAACCACAAAATCGGCATAGCCATCGGCGCGATAGGTTGTGGCATCAGCCCAGTGAAACCGGGCGCGTTCATCCACCACATTCACCCGCGCGCAGTCCAAAGCTGCGGCTTCGGCCTCGACCAGATCCAGTTTCTTCACACCAGACCTTGCCAGAATAGCGCGCGCCAAAAAGCCCCAACCTGCGCCCAGATCGACCACATATCCGGGCATCCGCGCGGGAAGAATCGCCGCCAACAACATAGATCCACGGTCGGGCGCATCAGCGGAAAACACACCCGCAACAGTTTGAAATCCTTCACCGATTTCCATTGGCTCCGAAATCCAATCCTCCAGCCCCGGCCCTGCGGGAAAGGTGAATATCTTGCCATGCGCCTTGGAAATCGCCTCTGATACCGGCATCCGCCCGCGCATTTCGCGGTAAATGGCATCGGCACCGTCGGTCTTTTGCCCGTCCACGATCACCAATCCGCCCGGCACAACAGACCGTGCCGCTTCGGCAATCAGGGCATGCGCTTCGGCTTTGGCGCGCGGCAAGCACACCATTGCCGCCGCATGGCCGGTGCCGCCAGCGACGGCTACTTTGTACCCGCGTGCGGCAAAGGCATCATGGTCAGGCTTGAAACCCTGCACCACCAGCACGCGGTCCATTGGCAAAGCCTGCAGATCATCGCCTGCATTGGGGCGATAGACCACGATACTGCCGTTTTCGGGCAGCGCTATAGCACCGGTATCCAGTGCGAAATTCAATCGAGTTGAGCGCATGAGCGACCGCGAGCGGCCCTATTCCTTTTTATTCTTGCGGCGGCAAGCTATTCTTTTTCCATCGTGCATTGCAGCGGGTGCTGGTGGCGGCGGGCGAAATCCATCACCTGCGCGACTTTGGTCTCTGCCACCTCATGCGAGAAAACCCCCACAACGGCTAGCCCTTTCTTATGCACCATCAACATGATCTCAAACGCCTGCGCGTGATTAAGCCCGAAAAACCGCTCTAGAATATGAACGACAAATTCCATCGGCGTGTAATCGTCGTTCAAAAGCAAGACTTTATACAACGGAGGCCGCTCGGTGCGGGTGCGTGTTTTGGTCAAGATCGAGGCGTCGTCGTCCGGTCCGCCCGGTTTTCCGGTCATCTGGAAGGGGTATAGGCTCACGGGCAAGGCTCCGGGTTTTGGCAGATTCGAAAATTCGGCGTAGTTCTCAAGTATAGCGTTTTTTACCCCTGCGAAAAGGGGGGGGACAAAGACGCTGCGTTTCGGGCTTGAATGCCACAGGCGGTGTGTCAAAACTATGCGGATGAACCAGATAACCACCATCGGTTTTGATGCCGACGACACGCTTTGGCAAAACGAGGCGTTCTTTCGCCTGACCCAAGACCGGTTTACCGGTCTGCTGGCGGATTACGCTGCCCCTGACCACCTGCATGATCGGCTTTTGGCGGCCGAGCGTCGCAACATTGGCCACTATGGCTTTGGGATCAAAGGCTTTGTGCTGTCGATGATCGAAACCGCCATCGAGGTGACGGAACACCGCGTTCCCGCGCAGGTGATTGCCGAGATCATGGCCGCCGGGCGCGAAATGCTGGAACATCCGATCGAGCTTTTGCCCCATGCGCGCGAAGCGGTCTCTGAATTGGCCGTGGATTATCGGGTTGTGCTGATCACCAAGGGCGACCTGTTGGATCAGGAACGCAAGCTTGCCCAATCGGGGCTTGGCGATCTGTTTCATGGCGTTGAAATCGTCTCGAATAAAACCCCGTCGGTCTATGCGGCCATTTTTGCCCGACATGGGCAGGGTGCAGCCCGGTCGATGATGGTTGGCAATTCGTTGAAATCCGATGTTCTACCGGCAATCGAAGCGGGCGGCTGGGGGGTGCATATCCCCCATGGCCTGACCTGGGCGCTGGAACATGCCGATGCGCCGGTGGGAAATGCGCGGTTTCACGCCCTGCCTGATCTGGGTGCATTGCCCGCTTTGGTTGCATCCTTGCGCCGGTGACGTCCATATATAGCGTGCAATGCTGAACTTACCCCCCATATTTGGGCATATGTTCGACCTGTGCAAATTAACAACGCCTGTAAAGCCATTGAAATTAGGGGGTTTTCCCAGAATTTCCGCCGTGCTACTTTTCCAGACAGCAGATAAGCCCCACCAAAAACCGGGGCAGCGACCGAGGCAGGAATAAAGGGGCAGCGACGTGGCATCGCTTCTAGGGCAGTTTGTCCGTAATTTTATATTGTTGACCAGTCTTGCGCTGGTTGCTGCGTGTTCAACTTCCGGTCCGTCCGGGGCGGCACCTTATGCGGCCATCGTGATGGATGCCCGAACCGGCGAAATCTTATACTCCAAGAACGCCGATACCCGGCTGCATCCCGCCTCGCTGACCAAAATGCTGACACTTTACATCACCTTCGATGCCATCGAACGGGGCGAGATCAGCCTCGATACCATGGTCACCGTCACCAAACATGCGGCCAACGAACCCCCCTCCCGGCTGGGCCTGAAGGCCGGTCAAAAGATCGCCCTGCGCTATCTGATCCGCGCCGCTGCGGTGAAATCGGCCAATGATGCCGCCGCCGCCATCGGTGATGCGCTGGAAGGCACGCCCTCGGGGTTTGCCGCCCGGATGAACCGCACTGCCAAGGCCCTCGGGATGCGCAGTTCCACCTTCAAGAACGCCAACGGCCTGACCGCGTCGGGGCATTTGTCCACCGCCCATGACATGACCATCCTTGGCCGCCGCCTGTTTTACGATTTCCCCCAGTATTACAACATCTTCTCGCGCCGCTCGACCGATGCGGGCATGGCCGAGGTTGCCAATACCAACCGCAAATTCCTTGACGCCTACAAGGGCGCTGATGGCATCAAAACCGGCTACACCGGCCCGGCTGGCTTTAATTTGACCGCGTCGGCAGAGCGCGGCAATGTGCGGATTATTGCCACGGTTTTTGGCGGTACCTCTACCGCGCAACGCAATGCCAAGATGGCCGAACTCCTGGACCTCGGCTTTGCCGCCGCCCCGGCCAATGCCACAACCAAAGCGCCTGCCGCGCCGATAATTCCGGCCCCAGAAGAAGAATTGCTGGCCTCCGCCGATATTGATGCCGCCGTCAACGAGGTGGTTGAAGAAGGCACCGGCGCTGCGGCCAAAACCATTCGTCTGGTCACCGCTGTCGGCGCCTCGCCACGCCCGAAATCGCGTCCTGCCGAAATGGCCGCCGCCGCTGAAGTGGCCGTAGCCGCCATGCAAGACGACATCCTGGGGGCGCTGACCGAAGCCGCTGGCACCGAAGCTCCCGTCGCCATAGAAGCCCCCGTCGCCGTGGCCGAAACCGAAGTCACCCCCGAAGCCGCCGCCCAATCCGCCACCCTTCTGGCCGAAATCGCGCCCGTAGAAGCCACGCCTGAAACCGAAATCGCCCAAGCGACCAATATCGAAACCCTTGTTGCCCCCGCCCCCAAAGCCCGCCCTGCCGAGCCTCAGGTGCAACTGGCATCGGCCATCATTCACACCTCCACCCCCCTCGTGGCCATCGCCGAGGCCGCACCAGCGCCCTCGGAACCCGAGGTCGTCACCCGTATTTCCACCTCGGGCGGCAGACATTGGGGCATCAATATCGGCCGATTTGACAGCCACGGCGTGGCCGAACGCGCGCTGATGAAAACCATGCTGGCCGAAAGCGCCACTCTGAACGATGGCCTGCGCAAGATCGTGCAGAAAAGCGGTGGCTTTGATGCCAACTTCATGGGGCTGACCCAAGATCAGGCCGATCTTGCCTGCCGTCGCCTGCAGGCGCGCGGCACCCAGTGCTTTGCCATCGGGCCGTAATACCTTGCGCACGCCATAACCTGCGGGCAGGGTATCCCCAACCCCCGGAGGTTTCATGCCCGATTACGTTATCCCCTGCCCCGCCCAACCCAGCCTGCCGATTGCGGGCAGCACACAGCGTTTCCCCGTGCGCCGGATCTTTTGCGTCGGGCGCAACTACGCTGAACATGCCCGCGAAATGGGCAACGACCCCGATACCGAACCGCCGTTCTTTTTCACCAAACCTGCCGATGCACTGGTGCAAAGCGGCGCAAGCATCCCCTACCCGACCGTCACCAAAGATTTCCATTTTGAGGCCGAACTGGTGGTCGCCGTCGGCATCGGCGGCAGCAATATCGCGCAATCAACCGCGCTTTCGCACGTTTGGGGCTATGCCTCGGGCAATGATCTGACCCGCCGCGACCTGCAAGCTCAGGCCAAGGCCGCGCGCCGCCCGTGGGATATGGCAAAGAGCTTTGATAATTCCGCCGTGGTGGGCACGCTTCACCCGGCCACATCGGCCCTGACCGGGCGCATCCGTTGCACGGTCGATGGCACTCTGCACCAGAATGCCCACCTGTCCGACATGATCTGGCCGGTGCCCGCGATCATCGCCTTTTTGTCACAACTGGTGCACTTGCAGCCCGGCGATCTGATCTTTACCGGCACCCCCGCCGGCGTCGGCGCGCTACATCCCGGTCAAACCTGCACCGTTGAAATCGAGGGCCTCAGCCCCGCCACCGTGACGCTGCTTTAAGGGACCCTGCTTTAAGGGACGCTGCTTTAAGGTTTGGGCTTATCGTCCCATTCCTTGGTCAGTATCCGGTTGGCATCGCCCTGCGGGTCATCAAACTGCTTGGATTTCAGCATCCAAAAGAACGCGCCCAGACCAATGCCGCCCAGCAACAACGAAACGGGTATCAGATAAGCAAGGATATCCATCGGCTCACTTCAATCTAAGGGCGTTCAAAGACACCGTAATCGACGACAAAGACATCGCCAGCGCCGCAGCCAGTGGCGTCGCAAGGCCCATCAACGCCAGCGGCACCGCCACCACGTTGTAAACCGCAGAAATACCAAAGTTTTCCTTGATCCGCCGTGTCGCTTGGCCTGCAATCCGCGTGGCATCGGCAATCGCCGCCATATCCAGCCCCAGCAGCACGATATCAGACGCCACCCGCGCTGCATCCAGCGCCTGCGCCGGCGAGATCGACACATGCGCCGCCGTCAGCGCCGCCGTATCGTTCAGCCCGTCGCCCACCATCAACACCCGGTGGCCCTGACGCGAAAGCTCGGCCACCCGTGCCGCTTTTTCGGCAGGCAGCGCCCCTGCCACCCATTCGGCAATCCCCAAACGGGCCGCCATATCCTTCACCGCGCCATCGGCATCGCCCGACAGCAGGATGATGCGTTTGCCCTGCGCTGTCAGCGCCGCAACCAGCGTCTCTGCACCGGGGCGCAGGCGGTCGGCAAAGGTATAGGCGCGCGGGGTGCCATCGCCCAGACACAGATAGGTCGCCGTTACCGGCAAAGCCTCGGCGCCGCACCACATTGCCCGGCCCAGCCGCACCGTCTTGCCGCGCCACTGGCCCTCGACGCCGTATCCCGGCACTTCGCGCAGGTCGGTGACCGTCGCCGCCCGAATGCCCGACGCCTGCGCCGCCGCCGCCAAAGCCACCGCAAGCGGATGCGACGACGCGCCCGCTAAAGCTGCCGCAACCTCCAGTTCCGCCCGCGAATGCACGCCGATATTGGTAGGTTCCGGGGTGCCCAGCGTCAGGGTTCCGGTCTTGTCGAACACCACGGTATCCACTTCGGCCAACCGCTCCAGCGCCGTGCCATGCTTGATCAGCAACCCCTTGCGAAACAGCTTGCCCGATGCCGCCGTCACCACCGCAGGCACCGCAAGACCCAGCGCGCAGGGGCAGGTAATGATCAGCACCGCCGCCGAAATATTAATCGCAAACCGCACATCACCGCCGGTTTTCCACATCCAGAACCCAAAGGCGCTGAACGACAAAATATGCACCAAGGGCGAATACAGCCGCGCCGCGCGTTCGGCCAGACTGGTGTAACGGGTTTTCGCACTCTCCGCGACGGCCACCAGATCGGCCATCCGGTGCAGCGACGAATCCTTGCCCGCCGCCGTTACCCGCAGCGTCAACGGCCCGGTCAGGTTAACCTCACCCGCGCAAACCACAGTATCCGGCCCGGCATAGGCAGGCAGGCTTTCGCCCGTCAACAACGACCGGTCCACCTCAGACGTGCCGTCCACCACCACACCATCCACCGGCATCCGGCCTCCGGGCCGCACCAGCACCAATTCCCCCACCAGAATCTCGGATATCGCCGTTACAACTTCGGCCCCATCGTGCAGCACCGTCGCGCGCGGCACTTCCAATGCCGCCAACTCTTCCGCCGCCGACCGCGCCACCGCACGGGTGCGATGATCCAGATACCGCCCCGACAGCAGGAAAAACGTCAGCATCACCGCCGCATCGAAATACGCCTGTTCGCCCGAATAGAACGTCTCAAACAGCGAGATCGACGACGCCAGGATCAGCGCCAGCGAGATCGGCACATCCATCCCCAGCCGCCCCACCCGCAGGCTGTTCCACGCGCTTTTGAAAAACGGCTGGCCGGAAAACACCACCGTCGGCAGCGCAATCGCCGCGGAAATCCAGTGGAACAAATCGCGCGTCGCGTCTTCCGCCCCCGACCAGACCGCCACCGAAAGCAGCATCACGTTCATCATCGAAAAGAACGCAACCCCCAGCCGCATCAACAGATCGCGCCCCTGCCGATCGGTTTCCGTGGCCGACAGCAGCCCGGCATCCAACTCATGCGCCTCGTAACCAAGCCGCTTCAGCGCCACCGCGATATCATCCGCCGACACCCCGAAATCGGCATCCACCGACACCCGCTTCAGCGTCAGGTTCACCCGCGCCGACCGCACACCGGGCAGCGCGCACAGGCCCCCCTCGATGGTTGACATGCAGGCCGCACAATGCGCCGCCGGAATTGACAACATCAGCCGCGCATCCTTGGGGGCGGCCAATTCCGCCAGCCGTTCCGCCGAAGGGGCCACCGCGCAGGCCGGACAGGCCGAAGGCGAGGCATGGCCCGCGTCATAGGCCTCTTGCGGTTCAATACGCCCGGCGATGGTCATGGCATCAGCCCTTTACGAACAGGTCAATACGCTGGTGAAACAAGGTGCCGTCGTTGGCATGCGCTTCGACATGCAGCATCCATTTGCCCGGATGCAACTCCAACGGTGCCACAAATACCCCCATCTGGCGCGAAAACTGCGGCGTCTGGTCGTCGGCGGCTTCGGTGGTCCGCCCCACCAGCACTTTCAGATCCTGCACCTCGGCAGGCACCCCATTCGCTTCGGTAAAGTTCAGCCGCAGCTCTTTGGCCGCCAGATCATACTCGGCGGCCAAGCCCCAGCCCAACGCCTCTTGCGCAGTGCGTTCGGCATCAAAGGTCTGGCTTGCGACGTAGGAATTTGCCACCTCCAGCCCCGGAAAGGTGGACACCGCCTGATAGGCCAGTACCAGATTAACCCCGATAATCACCGTAAACGCCGACGCGGTAATGGCAAAAACCTTGCGCCCTGTCAGTTCGGCCATCTCAGTCCTCTTTTCCGTTAAAGATGGTGTCGTGATGCACGCGGGTCTTGCCCGTGGCATCGGCGACCCATAGCCGCAATTCCGAACGGTCTTCGGTGGCAGCTTCACTGCCCGGTGCCGCCTCGATGTAAACCCGCTGCGACAGCATCTCGTTGGCAGGCACCAGAACCTGCATCCCCTCAATACCCTCAAGCGACAGCGTCAGATCTTCTTTCGAGGTCAACGACAGCGTGTACAAGATATCCTCGCCAAGCTTGTTGCGCATCCGCACATCATAAGTATTGCGGATCGTGCCGTCTGACAACGTCACATAGGTCGGGTTGCGCACTGGCGTCACGCTGACGTCGATATCCGACCGGATGAACAACGCCACCACCAAACCGATCCCCACCCCAGACCATAGCACGGTATACATGATGGTCCGCACCCGGAAGATATGCTTCCACACCGATTTCGGCTTGGCCCCGGCGCGTTCTGCGGTCTCGTCGGTATAGGCCAGATAGCTGATCAACCCGCGCGGCTTGCCGATCTTGTCCATCACCTCGTCGCAGGCATCAATGCACAGCCCGCAGGTAATGCAGGCCATCTGCTGACCGTTGCGAATGTCGATCCCCATCGGGCAGACGTTGACGCAGGCCATGCAATCAATGCAATCGCCCTGCCCGGTGGCCACTTCACCCTTGTGAAGCTTGCCACGCGGCTCGCCCCGCCAATCACGATAGCCGATGGTCAACGTGTCTTCGTCCATCATCGCGGCCTGAATGCGCGGCCACGGGCAGGCATAGATACAAATCTGTTCGCGGAAAAAACCGCCAAACAAAAAGGTCGTCGTGGTTAGAACGGCAATGGTCACATAGACAATCGGATGCGCGTTAAAGGCCAACAGGTCGCGCAACAGCGTCGGCGCATCGGTGAAATAGAACACCCAAGCCCCCCCTGTTGCCAAGCCGATCAGCAACCAGATCAACCACTTGGTCAGGTTTTTGCGAATTTTCTCGGCGTCCCACTTCTGGCGGTGCAGACGCAGACGCGCGTTGCGGTCGCCTTCGACCCAACGCTCGACCAGAATGTACAGATCGGTCCAAACCGTTTGAGGGCAGGCATAACCGCACCATACCCGCCCGGCGGCACTGGTAAACAAGAACAGCCCCAACCCGGCCATAATCAGCAAACCGGCCACAAAGTAAAACTCGTGGCTCCATATCTCGATCATAAAGAAATAGAACCGCCGGTTCGCCATGTCGATCAGCACAGCCTGATCGGGCAAACTTGGCCCGCGTTCCCACCGCAGCCAGGGCGTGATGTAGTAGATCCCCAAGGTCAGGGCCATCAGCCACCACTTCAAATTGCGAAAGCGGCCTTTGACACGACGGGGAAATACCGGCTCACGCTTGGCATACAGGGATTCTGGCTGGGTATCTGGGCTGGTCACGAACGGACTCCGACTGGGATATTTGTATCAGCTATGCGGTGTTTACCGCATCCCCGCTTTGACCTGTATCAAAAGGACATTCAGGATACACCATTTGCCTGCGACATTTTATGCTGTCTTTCCTTGGCAGGGCGGTTTGGCATCGGCGCGGCGGCTCGGCTGATCTTGCATAGAAAAATCCGGGCCCCGTTGCCAAGACCCGGATGAAAAAAGCACCGGCACCCCCAGGAAACGCGCGAACAGGTGGGGCGCCGGTGCTGTCCCGAAACGGGGTTGCCCCCGCTTCGGGAACCTCAGGTTTTATTCACCGCCGCCGCGGCTGTGGACGTAAACCGCAACAGCGCGGATCTCGTCTTCCGACAGGCGACCCGCCTTGCCGTCAACGCCCGCCCAGTTCGGCATCACGCCATATCGAGCAAGGGTGACGGTCTTGGTCAGCGTCGCTTCGTCACCACCGTAAAGCCAGATCGCATCCGTCAAGTTGGGCGCGCCCTGTGCCCGGTCGCCCGTGCCGGCTTCGGTGTGGCAGGCGGCGCAGTTGTCCACAAACAAGGTGGCCCCTGCGGTCGCCGCAGTAGCATCATGCTCTTGCCCCGAGATTTTCAGGACATGCTGAACCAGCGACCCGATTTCTTCCGGCGTCAAAAGCTCGCCGAAAGCGGGCATCTGCGAAAAGCGCGCGTCCGGGTCGGTGGTATTGCGGATACCGTGAGTGATGGTGGTGTGGATAGACTCGATATCCCCGCCCCACAGCCAATCGTTATCCAACAGGTTGGGATAGCCCCCGGCCTGCACGCCCGCAGCACCCGAACCATGGCACTGCGCGCAGTTGTTTTTGAACACGGCCGCACCCGCCGATTGGGCAAAGGTGTTCAGCGTGTCATCCGAGGCAATCGCCGTCAGATCGGCCGAAATCAGCTTGGCCTTGATATCGGCGTTTGCATCGTCAAACCGCTTGATCTCGGCTGCCACGTCGGCGCGGGTCGAGGCCCCCAGCAAACCCGGCGTCGCACGGGTCAGCATCGGCCAGGCTGGATAGGCCACCGAATAGGCAATGGCCCAGATAATGCACAGATAAAGGGTCCACACCCACCACCGAGGCAGCGGATTGTTGTACTCTTCAATCCCGTCCCAGCTGTGGCCCGTGGTTTCCACCTCACCGGGCGACTTCTTCACTTGCTTGGCGCTCATTTCGACGCCTCCTTGAATTGAGGGCTACGATCGGCCTCCGCAACAACCCGCGCGGGGCGGTTTTCGTTGCGGAAGATCAAGTTTGCAGCCTCGTCCTGAACTTTGCGGCTACCGGGGCGAAAGGCAAAGAACACCACGCCCAGGAAAAGTGCCGTCAGCGCCAGCAACGCCCAGCTGTCTGCAAAAGCACGCAGGAAAGAATAGGTTTCCATCGTGCCCCCCTTACCGGCTTGCATCAGGCGTGAAGGTCGAGAAATCAACCATCGTGCCCAAAACTTGCAGATAGGCGATCAGCGCGTCCATTTCGGTAATCGCAGCCGCCCCGTCAAAGTTGCCAAGCGGCGCCCCGGGATAGCGGGCCAACAGGGCTTCGGTATCCGCATCGGGGTTGGATTGCGCTGCAAAGTCGGCAACAGCGTTCTCCAGCATCTCGGACGTATAAGGCACCCCAACCAGCGAATGGGTATACATCACGTCGCCGATGTATTTGCCATCAACCTCGGTGCGGGCAAGGAAGCCATACTTTGGCATCACCGATTCAGGCACCACCGATTGCGGGCTGGTCAGGTGATCCACATGCCAGGCGTCGGAATATTTGCCGCCCACCCGCGCCAGATCCGGCCCCGTGCGTTTGGACCCCCACTGGAACGGATGATCATACATCGATTCTGCCGCAAGGCTGTAGTGGCCATACCGCTCGACCTCATCGCGCATCGGGCGGATCATCTGGCTATGGCAGACATAGCAGCCCTCGCGGACATAGATATCGCGCCCCGCCAATTCCAAAGGCGAATAGGGACGCATCCCCTCGACCTTTTCGATGGTGTTCTGCAGATAGAACAGCGGCACGATTTCCACCAGACCGCCAATCGTCACGACCAGCAAACTTAGCACCAATAGCAGCGAGGCGTTGGTTTCAATCGCCTTGTGTTTGTCAAGAAAAGCCATGGTTCCCTCCGGTCATTCAGCGGGAATAGCCGAAACGCTTGTGGCTTTTTGCGCCACCGACGTTACGGTTTTCCACAGGTTGTAGCACATGATGATCCCGCCGGTCAGGAACAACGTCCCACCCAGACCGCGCACCACATACATCGGGAACTTGGCAGCAACCGTATCGGCGAAGGCGTTCACAAGGAACCCGTTCGCATCCACTTCGCGCCACATCAGGCCTTCCATGATCCCGGTCACCCACATCGACGATGCGTAAAGCACGATGCCGATGGTGGCCAACCAGAAGTGCCACGAAACCAGCTTAAGGCTATACAGCGACTCGCGGTTCCACAGGCGTGGCGTCAGATAGTATAGCGCGCCAAAGGTGATCATGCCGTTCCAGCCAAGCGCACCGGAATGCACATGACCAATGGTCCAGTCAGTATAGTGCGACAGGCTGTTCACGGCCTTGATGCTCATCATCGGGCCTTCGAACGTCGACATGCCGTAAAAGCCGATCGACACCACCATCATCCGAATGATCGGATCGGTGCGCAATTTGTCCCATGCGCCCGAAAGCGTCATCAGACCGTTGATCATGCCACCCCAGGACGGCATCCACAGGATGATCGAGAACACCATGCCAAGGGTCGAGGCCCAATCTGGCAAAGCGGTGTAGTGCAAGTGGTGCGGACCCGCCCAGATATAAAGGAAGATCAGCGCCCAGAAGTGGATGATCGACAGCTTATAGCTGAACACCGGCCGCTCGGCCTGCTTTGGCACAAAGTAATACATCATCCCAAGGAAACCGGCCGTCAGGAAGAAGCCCACCGCGTTGTGGCCATACCACCACTGCACCATGGCATCCTGCACGCCCGAAAAC
>JBAVTI010000227.1:0-3655 GCA_049696055.1 Paracoccaceae bacterium
CGGTGCCATCGCTGCAATCATTGGTGTAGATCAGGAAATCATCGACCCCGATCATCCGATGATAGGCAATCCACTCAAGGATAAACGGCCCTTCATTCTTCATCGTCGTGACAATCGCCGTGCGCCCCCCCGCCGCAGCCGCCTTGGGGGCTGCCTTGGCGCGCGATATCGGCGGGCGAATGGGCTTATGGCCGAACACCGTCTCCGACAGCGCCAGCAACCCCGCATCCTCGATCAAAGAGGTTTTGGGCGCCAGTTCCGACGCTGCCCGCCCCTGCACCTTGATCGACATCGCCCGCAAAAAGCTGCCCACATCGCCCGCATCGGGCTTGGCATAGGCCACCCGCACTTGCCGCCAGGAGTTTTCCAATCCCGCAAGGGCAGGGGCCACGCCCCAACGCGCAATCCCGCGCCGCCCGTCAAACTGCGCGCAAATATGGTCGCCAAACCGCGCCTCAGTTCCAGCACGCACCCGCCAGGGATAGATCCGCCGCCCCACCAGCAAGATCACCCCATGTTTGGCGCTGACACATTGATCAAACGCCGATGCCGCCCCCGCCGCACGCGGCGTCAAAATATCGGTCACATCCAGCGTCAGCACCGCCCGCGCCGCGGCCAGAAACCGCCACTTGATCACCTCATAAATCAGCCCTTCCGCCAAAGCCGACCGCCAGGCATCTGCGGCGGGCACTTCCATGCGGTCCTTGCCCGGCGCATCGGGGGCCAGATACGGATGGTTCTCTGGCCCCAAACCGGGCTTGCCCAGCGGCAGCGGGCATTCCAGCACCACCACCCGCAGCGCAAACCCCGTCAGTTCCGCCTCAAGCGCTGCCACAAATCCGGCGTCCGGCAGCCGCGCCACAATCACCGCCCCCTGCAAACCATGATGCAGCGCGTGGTAGATCAACCCCTCGGCTACCTGCGCCGCCGTTTCTTCCCAACGAAACGCCAGCACGACGTTCAGCCCGGCAAACAGCCCACATTCGGCGGCCACTGGCGATACCTCGACACATCCCCCCGCCACTAACCCCAACGCCAAAGGCGCGCCATCCCCCGGCACCACCACAATGGTGCTGCCCGATACCTCGCGCAATTCCTCTGGCCGGGCATACCCTGGCCCGCCATCGGGCAAAAACGCAGCCGGGTTGGTGCCCGCGCCAAAGAATGCCCGCACCCGCCCAGACCCGTCCGCCACCACATCCAACAGCCGCGATACAGCCCCAAAGCCCACCTCGCGCATGCCCAAAACCCGGTGCAGCACTGCCGCCCCCGCATCTCCGCCTTGCGCATCTTTGCCGATCACTCTGCCAACCCTCACACCCTTCGGGCGGTCTTTCGCCACCCTTTACCCGGCTCAAACCGGCCTTTCCTCAGCGTTAGCATATCCCGCGCCCGGTTTGAACCGCCCTCTGCCACCGCAAACCCCCACTTTTTCAGTTGCATCTTCCCCACTCCCCCCGCCACAATACGCCAAAGGCCAAAGCATAAGGCCGACGGTGTAAGGGGTCAGAGCATGGCAAAAGAATATCAGGTCGGCGCGCTGTGGATCGGCGGCTCGCTTAGCTATCTTGAACAGCTTTGCCTCAAATCCTTTGTCGATGCCGGTCAGCATATCAAGCTTTACACCTACGAAGGCGTCACCAACCCGCCCGACGGGGTGGAATTGGCCGATGCCAATGACATCCTGCCGCAAACCGGCTTTCTGCGCCATGAACGCACGGGCAGCCCGGCGCTGCATTCCGATGTGTTTCGCTATCACATGCTGGCCAAGAACGACGATATGATCTGGGCCGACACCGATGCCTATTGCGTCAAACCCTTCACCACCCCCAACGGCCATTTCTACGCGTGGGAATCTGCCGAAGGCCTGAACGGCGGCGTTCTTGGCCTGCCGAAAGACAGCGAAACCCTGCGCGCTTTGCTAGACTTTACCACCGATGAATTTGCCCAGCCCGATTGGTATGATGCCGAATACACCGCCAAACTGCGGGCTTTGCGCGATGCGGGCACCCCCCTGCATGTCTCGGAACAGCCGTGGGGCGTCTGGGGGCCGCATGCCATCACCCATTTTCTGAAAAAGACCGGTGAGGTGCGCCATGCCCTGCCACAGGTTGCCCTCTACCCCTACCACTACAAAGACCGAAACCTGATGCTGCGCCCCGGCCTTGATCCGGCGCAATTCGTCACCGACGAGACTTTCTCGATCCACTTTTATGGTCGCCGGATGCGCGGCCGCATTCTGGCCCGCGAAGAAGGTGCCGTGCCGCGCCCGCGCAGCCTGATCGGTCAACTCTTGAAGAAACACAAAATCGACACCGCCGCCGCCCCCCTGCGCGGCAAACCCGACCCCGAGGATTTGATCGACGATTAAACCCAGACTTTCCGGCCCCAATCCTGCGGCCCCCAAACTACACGGCATTTTGCCAAACTCATTGGCAAATCGCCCAAATACCGCCAAACTGTTTCCGAATTGTGATCAATAGGGCAGGGCGGCGCACCTACCCAACCAAACCCAACCAAAAAGGCCAAACCAGTGGCATCGACCCCCAGCGGCCAAACCGACCTGATCGCCGCCCTCGCCCTGGATGAGGCCACCAGCTTTGCCGATATCGGCGGCACCGCCCTGCCTTTGGCGCTTGCGGCGTGGTTGAAATGGGAGTGCACAATCACCCTGATCGATCAGGACCGCAAAGGCGATTTCCCCGATCCGCCCAGCCCGTGGGTTCAACCCTACATCCAGTCGCTGCAAGATGCAGGCGTCCCCGCCGACCGCATCATCCCCGTTCATAGCGCCACCGACCTGCACCCCTATGACGTCATTGCCAACCTGAACGGCTACGGCGACCAACACAAAATCAAACATTTCGAAACCGTGCTGACCCGCTGCCTGCATTCCGAAACCCGCATCCTGACCGATATCCGCAAAGGCTCGGGCGCCTATCCCTTCCTCAAGGACTACGGCACGCTCAACGCGTTAAGCGACCATGACGATCACGGCACCAAAATCACCCGCCTCCTGATGCGCGCCACCGCCCCCTCGGCCCCTACCGCCGATGACGGCTCTTGGGCCTCGATCGCCGCCACCCTCGCCGGCCCTGATGGCTTTTTTCGCGACAATGGCATGCACTCGTTCCTGCACATCCCGCGCGGCAATACCCTCGTCGTCACCTTCGACAACCTCGACATCGCCATGACCAAACGCGACGACCGCCGCCCCTGGGGCTTTTCCTTCATCGAAAAACAAGGCTGGTCGATGCTGGGCGTCATGGCCAACGGCTGGACATGGTATCGCGATCCATGGGTCTGGGATCAATTCGACACCCTCGCCGCTACCGGATACTTCAAGCAATTCAAACGCGTGGTGTTCTACGGCGCCTCGATGGGGGGTTATGCCGCCTGCGCCTTTGTCGCCGCCTGCCCCGGGGCCGACGTGCTGGCCATCTCGCCCCAATCCACCTTGGATAAAACCCTCGTGCCGTGGGAAACCCGCTACCATACCGCCTGGGACCGCGATTTTAGCGGCAAGTACGGCGATGCCACCACCGCCTCGCACGCCGCCTCCCGCGTCACCCTGCTTTATGACCCCTACGAGCCGCTGGACGCAGGCCACGCCAACCGCTTTACCCACCCCAACGTCACCAAACTGCGCACCCCG
>JBAVTI010000228.1:0-3800 GCA_049696055.1 Paracoccaceae bacterium
AGATTGTACGGACCATGGTCCGATGACGGTTGACAGGTTGCATTTTGAAAAATCGCGCCCCGACGGGTACGATAAAATTTAATAAATACAGTGTGTTATATGAAAATCAGAGTCGAAATTCTGAAAGCCGTTGGTAGTAAGGCAGCGCTTGCCTTGCCAATTCGGCGTAGGTACCGCCGAGATCCGGGAGCGGGCCTTCGGCACCATCAAACCCGGTAGAGCGGTGAACGGCCCCATACCAATGCGGGGCCCAAACGCCATCGGCGGCGTTTCCGCCCGCAGGCCAGCGCAGCATGTTGCGGGTGAAAGAGATGTTGAGAGCAGAGCAAAGTTTTTGCAGCATCCCCGCCGGATCGGCGCGAATATCGTCACTGTCGATCACCACGGGGGCGGTGCCGGACCAATCGGCAACCTCGTCGAACAACTCGGCCTGCTGGGTAAAGCCGATATCGTGCAGGGTGGGGCCTTCGCGTTTCTTGGCGTAAGAGGCGACGACACGGGCGGGGTGGCGGATCAAAAAGACATTGGTGCAAGACCGCATCCAACGGCGATCAAATTCCGGGATCATGTGCAGCGTCATGTGTTTTTGATAAAACAGTCTCTGACCTTGCGGAATTGGGCCTTTGCACATGGCGGCAACCACGTCGGGATCGGGTTCGTGGGCGGCGATGATTTCCGCGCGCATCGGGTGATTTATGCCGGTGGCGTCAAGGTAGGCGGCGTAAAAAGGCTCGTCCCAGACGGCGCAATCGCCACGCGCCGAAAACGCATACATCATGGCGGTGGACAGGTTCCGTGGCCCCGACCACATGGCAATGTGGTTGCGGGGCGTCACGCCTGCACCAGGGATTTATAGAGGTCGCGCAGGCGTTGGGTCATCGGCCCCATCTGCCCCGTGCCGATCTGGCGACCGTCGATGATGCCAACCGGGGTTTGCGCGCCGAAGGTGCCTGTCAGGAAGGCTTCGGAGGCAGAATACGTCTCTACAAGGCTGAAATTGCGCTCGCGGACGGTGATGCCGTTCAAGCGGCAGAGGTCGATAACCTTTTGGCGGGTGATGCCGTTCATGCAGTAATCCCCTGTCGAGGTCCACACCTCGTCCTTGCGGACGATGAAGAAGTTGCAGGCGTTGGTGGTGTTTACGAAGCCGTGGACATCAAGCATCAGCGCCTCGTCTGCGCCGGCCTTTTCGGCGGCGATACAGGCGAGGATGCAGTTGAGTTTGGAGTGGGAATTGAGTTTCGGGTCTTGGGTCATTGGCAGACCGCGCAGATGCGGCACGGTGGCAAGGCGGATCGGACGCGGAATTTTGGGTTTGGAATGTTCCATGATGATGACGATGGTCGGGCCTTGGCGCGACAGGCCGGGGTGCTGGAAGGGCCGGGTTTTGACACCGCGGGTGACCATCAGGCGGGCATGGGCATCGGTTTCCATGCCATTGGCCTTTTGAGTGTCTAACACGGCGGTTTTGATCTGTTCCGGGGTAAGCCGGATATCAAGATCAATGGCTTTTGCAGCCTCGAAAAGGCGGTCGATATGTTCATCAAGGAAGGCCCAGCGGCCGTCGTAAAGGCGGATACCCTCCCAGACGCCATCGCCAAGGATAAAGCCGGAATCGTAGACCGAAACCGTGGCCTGCGCCTTTGGCACGATGCGGCCATCGACGTAGATCTGGATCATTTCGTTACGGGCATCTTCTTCGGCCTGGTGGGTAGTGATGTGGTCGGTCATGCGCGGCAGCCCCCTGTTTTGGGGCAGGTTAGTGTGCGCGCGGTGCCGCGCCAAGGGGGGGCTTGGCGCGGGTTAGAACTTGCCGACGATATTAAGGAAGATGCCTTCTTTGCGGCCTTCGATCAGGCGCAGATCATCGGAGACGTCGCCGAATTGATAGCCAACGCCGATCTTGAGGTTGTTGCCGACGTGACGCCAGGCACCAACCAGCGCGCCCGTCTCGGAGACGCCGGTTTCGTGATAGGTGATGGCGCGGCCTTCGAGCATCAGATCCCAGTTGTGGACAACATGATAATCAAGGCGCAGAATCGCCAGACCAGCGGTGTTCTTGGTGAAGATATTGGTGCTGCGGTCGGCAACCTCGCCCATGCGGTAGCCGTATTTTCCGCCGATCGTCCACAAGGGATTGAGGTCGTAGTTGATATCAAAGCTGAGGAGATGGCTTTTCTGGCGCGGGCCGTCGACGTTGCCGTCGATGTTGACCTGATCTTCGCCGGGAAGGTCGTAGAGGTAGGTGTAGCGGAACAGGGCGTTGACGCGGTCGTGGGCGACGGGGCGGTAGGCGTAGCCGATATTCGCCTCGATATAGCGGCCATCGCGGAACGAGGCCTGATCGCTGTCGGAAACCAGGGCGTCGATGTTGGCAAGCAGGCGCCAGTCGTCGCTGGTCTGATAACGGGTGTAGCCAGACACCAGCCAGGTGGTGCGGTTGGCAGCGGCATCGGTGGAGGTTTCGCGGCGGTATTCGGCCCGCAGACCCGCCTTGAGCCTGTCAGCATCGGAAAATGCCAGACCCGCAGAGATGCCCTTGCGCGACAGGGTGCCGCCGTTGGGTTGATCGGTGTCGCCAAATTCCAGCGCGGCGTCATAGGTCCAGACGTCAGAGGGGGTGTATTTCACACCGTATGCCTGGGTGAGCGAGCGGTTGTCGCCCATCAGATCATAGGTGTTTTCGGCGCGGTAGGTGACCGCATCGGAGACTTTGGTGGTGGCGCCAACCACCCAAGTGCCGCCATCGGTGCCGGTAAAGCTGTTGCTGTCAAAGCTGCGCAGCGGGTCGAGGCGGTAACCGATGTGATACTGGCTGCCCGATTGATTGTCGTAATTCAGCCCGGCCATGCCCGCAGCCCCCAGCGAGCCACCAGAGATTTCGGCCGCGGCGCGCAGGCGGTCGGTCAAGCGAACCGAGGTGCCGACGCCGATACGGTTATTCTGCGGCAGACCGCCGGAATGGGAAGCGGTGGCTTGGGCAAACACCCAGGCCTTGAGGTCTTCGTCGCGGGTCCAGGTCAGGCGCGCGCCGATATCGGTACGGGTGCCAATCTGATCGGCGTTGGCGGTGGGATCGGCGCGGTCGGTATGCGCGGCACCAATTTCGGCGGTCCATTTATCGGTCAGGGCGTAGGCAAGGGCAATTTTGCCGTCGGTCTGCTGCGCGCCTGCGTCATCTTCAAAGTCGGCAAAGCCAAGCGCCAGCCTAGTGCGGGCGTTGATGTCTATTTTGCCGGAAACACCCCAAGCGGTTTGCGTGGTGTCGATATCGTAGTCGGCAGAGACAAACCCTACTTCCTTGTGATCAAAATACCCGGCAATCTCGCCGCTGACGGTGCCGTTGGTCAGTTCTGCAAGATCGGCTTTGCCTTCAAGGCGATAGGCATCGGCAGGAAGACCTGCGGCCCCGTTCGAGCCCGCCGAAGACGGGTTGGCGGTGCCGGGATCAAGGTCAAGCCCGCCGTTAAGCGAGAACGCGGTGCCAAAACCGGGGCCTTCAGAGCGGGCGAAATCAAATGACAGGTAGGTGGCATCGCTTTTGCGCAGCAAGATATCGGCACCGAGGATCTTGTTATCGGCAATTCCGGTGGTTTCGCTTTGGCCGGACACCCCAAAACGCAACGTATCTGTCACCCAGCCTTCGACGCGGGCGCCGGCGGAATAGCCGTCTATCTGCCCCGTGGTAGGGACATATTCGTATTGCGCCACAAGGTTGACGTCATAGGCCCCAAGCGGGCGGTCAGTGACCAATTCTGTACCCGCTGAAGACCCGAGCGGGCGTTTCAGGAGGATGACAC
>JBAVTI010000229.1:0-12071 GCA_049696055.1 Paracoccaceae bacterium
TTGAATTCATGGGATCATCTTGATCTTCAGTGTCTGCCCGCCAACCTGCATCTTTACCCGCAAAAGATCACCGATGCCGTGGTGGCGGCGGTTGAAAAGCATAAAGGGACTTACGCGTCGATCTTCATCTTGTACGCAGATTGCGGCACTGGTGGCATATTGCATGAAAAGTGCAAGGAACTGGGGATAGAAATGCTTGCTGGGCCGCATTGTTATTCGTTTTTTGAAGGTAATGACAGCTTTGCCAAAGCCTCGGAAACCGAATTTACTGCATTTTACCTCACTGATTTCCTCGTGCGCCAATTTGATGCATTTGTCTGGAAACCCATGGGTTTAGACAAACATCCCGAACTGCGTGACATGTATTTCGGCAACTACACCAAGCTGGTGTATCAGGCCCAAACCAACGATCCCGCCATGGATGCCAAGGCCGCCGATTGCGCCAAACGCTTAGGGCTTGCGTTCGAGCGCCGTTTTACCGGCTACGGTGATCTGGCCACGGAATTAAAGCGGGTTGCCGCCGGTTAACCCCCCGCACCGCTTTCGCTTGGCCAGCGATTGTGCCATGATTGCGCAAAACCGCATGAGTGTATAAAATGCAAATAATTCCTGCACTTACAGCCCTAAGTGCACTCTTGGGCGACCGTTTGGCGCGCAGTCTGGCGCAACTTGAACAGCATGCCAGTTCTGAAACCCATATCCATTCCGGCCTGCCCGATGCAGTGGCCTACCCGGCGACAACAGCCGAGGTGGCCGAGATCATGACCCTGTGCGCCCAACATCGCGTGCCCGTCATCGGCTGGGGGGCCGGCACCTCGCTTGAAGGCCACGCCCTGCCCTTGCATGGCGGTATCACGGTCGATTTTTCCCATATGAACAAAGTGTTGGCCATCAACGCAGGCGACATGACCGCCCGCGTGCAACCCGGAATAACCCGCGAACGATTGAACGAAGACCTGCGCGATACCGGGCTTTTCTTTCCCGTCGACCCCGGCGCCAATGCCACCTTGGGCGGCATGGCCGCCACCCGCGCCTCTGGTACCACTGCTGTGCGCTACGGAACGATGCGTGACGCGGTGTTGGGCCTGGAGGTGGTGATGGCCGATGGTCGCATCATTCGAACCGGCACCGCCGCCCGAAAATCCGCGTCTGGCTACGATCTGACCGCGCTATTTGTGGGGTCTGAGGGCACCCTGGGCCTGATCACCGAGCTAACGCTTTGCCTGCAAGGCCAACCCGAAGCAATTTCAGCCGCCGTCTGCGCCTTTCCAGACATCGCGGCGGCGGTGGATTGCGTGATTGCTACCATTCAATCCGGATTGGCAATGGCGCGGATCGAATTCCTTGATGCTGCAGCCGTTGCAGCGTGCAACGCCTATTCCAAAACCACGCTTCCGCTTGCCCCGCATCTGCTGGTAGAATTTCATGGCTCGCCCACTTTTGTTGCCGAACAGGCTGCACGCTTTGGAGAAATTACTAACAATTACAACAGCTTGAGCTTTCAATGGGCCAAAACCCCCGAGGATCGCGCGCGCTTGTGGAAGATGCGGCATGCGGCCTATCCCGCATGCCTTGCGCTGCGGCCCGGTGCGACGGCGATTGTCACGGACATTTGCGTGCCGATTTCAAAGCTTGCCCAAGCGGTGACTGAAACGCAGGCCGATATTGCCGCAAGCCCCATTCCCGGCCCGATTCTGGGCCACGTTGGCGACGGTAATTTCCATGCGATTCTGTTGATCAACCCCGCCAATCCAAGCGACTTTAGCCACGCCAAACACCTTGCTTCTCGCATGGCGGAACGGGCGCTGCGTTTGGGGGGCACTGTCACCGGAGAACACGGTATCGGTATGGGAAAATTGGAGTATATGGAACAAGAACATGGGCTTGGCTGGGACGTAATGGGGCAGATCAAACACGTGCTCGACCCGTTGAGCATTCTTAATCCCGGCAAATTGGTGCGTCAGCCATGACCGCCTCTCCCGAAAATTTCATCCGCGAATTCTCCACCCTGTGGGCTGCGCGCGACGCCGAAAGATTGGCCGCCTTGATGTCGGATGATGCCGAAGTGCTTACCCTGACCGGCGCTTGGTGCGAGGGTCGCAAGGCCATAACATCCGCCTTTCAGGCAGAGCTTTCTGGAACTTTTGCCCGCTCCCGGCTGGTTACTGGCAAAAATAGCTTGCGCCCGCTTGGGCCGGGCGCTGCGGTGTTGCACCAACGCTTTGTGCTGTCTGGTTTGGTCAATGAGACGGGCCAAGATGTAGGCCGCCTCGGCGCAATACTGACAGCCGTTCTGGTTGCCCGCAGCGATGGTTGGCAAGCGGTGACGCTACATTTTACGGCGACGGCATCCTGACGCGACAGACGTAATTTGTTGTTTTTATTGTAAAAAAACTTTCCGCCGCCGTCAAGAAACACCGGTTTAGTGAGGCTTGCGAAACAGCCCCTGTTCGATCTGCCGCTGGCGATATTCCAGATTTAGTCGGTCGTAGGATGCTTCAAGATAGGACAATTCCAGATCTTCCACACGGGGAAGCTGGAATAGTTGGACCAGTGATTTGAATGGCGTAAACATAGCGGACCTCTTTCGTTTACCTCCCTTCTTGCAATGTAAGTCCTGCAACTGCGTGTCGAAAGTGCTGATAGGGGCAATCCACCATGCAGCCAGCGCATAGCTTGATCAGCCGGCAAGCAGGGTTCTGGCAGCTTCGCGCGCGGCTTCGGTGACGCTGTCACCCGACAGCATCCGACCGATTTCTTCGACCCGAGCGGCGGCATCCAGCGGCGTGACCGTCGATGTCGTCATCTCGTTGGCCACCTGCTTTTCCACCCGCCAGTGATGTGCACCAAGGGCTGCTACCTGCGGCGAATGTGTCACCACCAGCACCTGCGCCCCCGATGACAAAGACTTTAGCCTGCGCCCAACCGCATCTGCCGTGGCGCCGCCGACACCCCGGTCGATCTCGTCAAAAATCAATGTCACACCGGGGGCGTCGCCGGTCAGACACACCTTCAACGCCAACAAGAACCGCGACAACTCGCCCCCCGAAGCGATCCGGTTCAACGGCCCGGACGGCGCGCCGGGGTTGGTGGCCACGGTAAATGCCACCATGTCGCGCCCTTCGGGGCCCGGCTCTGCATTAGTAATTTCAGTAACGAAAACAGCGCGTTCCATCTTGAGGGGCGCCAGTTCGGCCATCATCGCCGTATCAAGCCGCTTGGCCGCTGTGGTCCGTGCACTGGTCAGTTGCACGGCCTCGGCCTGATACGCGGCCTCGGCTATTGCAACCGATTTGGTCAGCACGGCAATCTGCTTGGTGCCGCCGTCAAGCGCTGCCAGCCGCACCCGCAAGCCTTCGGCAAACCCGCCCAGATCGTCGGCAAGTACCCCATGTTTGCGGGCTAGCGCACGAATGGCGAACAGGCGTTCTTCGATCGCCTCAAGTTCTGCCGGATTGAAATTCAACGCGGAGAGGCATGCCTCAACCCCGGCTTGCGCGTCGCTTAGTTCCAGCATCGCCCGTTCAAGCGCCGCCAATGCCGCCTCAAGCGTGCCCTCGGCGCGATCTGCAACCCCCTCCAGCCAGCGTTGCGCGTCGGTTAGCAGGCCTTCGGCACCCTGATCTGACATGGCGGTATGGGCGCGGGCGATGTCGGCGCGAATACGCTCGGCGCCCTGCATTGCCCTGCGGCGTGCATCCAAGGTGGCTTCTTCGCCCGGCTGCGGATCCAGCTTGTCCAATTCCTTGACCGCATGACGCAAGTAGTCTTCTTCGGCCTGCACCGCCGCCAGCGCCGCTTGCGCAGCAGCAAGTTGCTTGCGGGCTGTGCCAAGCTCGGACCATGCCGCCCGCGATGCGGAAACATCAACGCCCGCAAAGGTATCCAGCATCAGCCGATGCCCGCGCGGGTTCAAAAGCCCCCGATCATCGTGCTGACCATGCAATTCAACCAGAGTTTCCGACAGGGCGCGCAGCACCTCGCCCGACACCCGACGATCGTTGACCCAAGCGGTTTTGCGGCCATCCGCATGATTGACCCGGCGCAAGATCAACTCGTCTTCCGCCTCGATCCCGGCCGCAAGCAATACGCCACGTGCGGCATGGCCGGGAGGCAAATCAAAGGCGGCAACGACTTCGCCCTGTTCGGCCCCCGCGCGCACCAGTTCAGCCCGCCCGCGCCACCCCAGCACGAACCCCAGACTGTCAAGCAGAATGGATTTGCCCGCCCCGGTTTCCCCGGTCAGCACGTTCAGCCCGGGCTGAAACGCAAGGCTCAACCGATCAATGATCAGCATATCCCTGATATCAAGGCCGCGCAGCATGCCTTTGCCCCCGGCTTACAGCCACTCGCCCTTGATTACCTGACGATAGACCTTGCTCAACCAACTGTCGCCCTTTGCCTCCAGGCTAAGCCCGCGACCTGTCAGCAGTTTATAGGAATCGTCGTAGAACGGGCTCGACTGATAGTTGTGGCCAAGAATGGCACCAGCGGTCTGCGCCTCGTCGGTCAGGCCCAAAGCAAGGTAGGCCTCAACCAGCCTGTGCAACGCTTCGGCGGTATGGGTCGTGGTCTGGAAATCCTGCACAACCACGCGGAACCGGTTGATCGCCGCCGCATAGTGGCCCTTTTTCAGATAATACCGACCAATTTCCATTTCCTTGGCGGCCAGGTGATCGAACGCCAGGTCAAACTTCAAAATCGCCGAGCGCGCATATTCGCTATCGGGGTATTCCTCGATCACGGCACGCAACGCCTGCAACGCCTGGAAAGTCAGGCCCTGATCGCGGCCCACTTCGTCGATCTGATCATAGTAGGAAAGCGCCAACAGATACTTGGCATAGGCCGCATCTTCGTCGCCGGGATAGTAATCAAGGAACCGCTGCGCCGAGGCGCGGGCATCCTCATATTCCTTGGCTTTGTGGAAACTGAAGGCTTGCATGATCAACGCGCGCTTGGCCCATTCGGAATAGGGATATAGCCGCTCGACCTCGGAAAAGTAGCGTATCGCCTCTTCCGGCTTGGGGCGGGTTTCCAACTCGTACTCGCCACGCTTGAAGATTTCTTCGGCGGTAAGCGTGTCCAGCGGCGCTTCGGTTTTACCACCACCGCAACCGGACAGCACCGCAACAATCAGCGCCGTGCCAAGAAGTCTTGCGCCCGATTTTCCGACAATCATCTTTCGCCTACCTGCCTAGTCGTATCCAGTCCCCACGCGGGGCGGGGCTTTGGCAGCAGAAGGACCATTTGCCCCCCGTTTGCCCCCCGTTTGAATGAAGTCCTAGCACAGAAAAATCCGGGGCGCAAAACGCCTTTCGCGTGATCCCGGCGCTACAACGCCGGAACAGCATTTTTCAGGAATGTGCGGGGATATCCGAACGATGCACGCCGACGCCCGGCAGCTTGCAACCGGTCTGCAAACCACAATCGACATAGGCAAAAGCATCCGGTTGCGCAAACAGCGCCCGCAGCAACCGATTGGTCATCGCATGGCCAGCACGAATTCCGGTATAGCGGCCCAGAACCGGCGCTCCGGCAAGGGCAAGATCACCCAAGGCATCCAGCATCTTGTGGCGCACGGGTTCGTCAACATGGCGCAGACCGCCCGGCGAAAGCACGCGGTCGCCCTGAAACACCACGGCATTGTCCAACGTGCCGCCCAAGGCAAGCCCGTTGGCGCGCATTACGTCAACATCTTGCTGACGACAGAACGTCCGGCTATCGCACAGTTCGCGCACAAAGGCACCGTTGGCCATGTTCAACCGCTTTTCCTGAACCCCAATTGCCGTGTCGGCAAAATCAATCCGAAAGTCGATTTCCAACATATCGGATGGGTCAAGCCGCGCTACGGCTTCGCCATCGCGCACTTCCACCGATTTAAGAATGCGGATCGCGCGCACCTGCGACGCCTGTTCGCGGATACCGCGCGCAAGAAATCCCTGCACGAACGGCACGGCAGAACCATCAAGGATCGGCACTTCAGGTCCGTCAATTTCGATCAAGGCGTTGTGAATGGCGCAACCGGCAAGGGCTGCCATAAGATGCTCAATGGTCGAGACCGAAGCCCCAGAGGGATTGGCAACCAGCGTGCAAAGCTTGGACGGCACCACCGCATCCCAGCGCGCCGGAATCAAAGCATCGCCCGACGTTACATCCGTGCGGCGAAACCAGATGCCATAATCCGCCGAAGCCGGGCGAACCACCATCCGCACGGCCGTGCCAGAGTGCAGGCCAAGCCCGGTAAAAACAGCAGCGGATTTCAGAGTGTTTTGCACGTTCAAACCCCAAGCATCAGTTAATCAGACGCAATTATCCACAGCAGACTCTTGCGGATTTTAAGTAAGTCGGGGGGCTTCTGACCACAACTCACTCTTTGTAACGGTATGTAACGATTCAATAAATGCCGTGCAACAATCCGCCACCGCAGGCTTAACACCTTGGTTTCAAAATGAAAAAAGCCCGGTTGCCCGGGCTTTTCGCATTTCAAATGTGACCGCGCTTAGTTGGCTTGGCGGCGCAGGAAGGCCGGGATTTCGATACGTTCCTGATCAGCGCTCAGTTCGGGTTCGTCGTCATAGCTGGTGACCGGGGGCTGTTGGCGCGGTGCAGGTGCTGCGCGCTCGGCCTGTGTTTCCGCCGAATGGCCCGCCATCCGGTTGATCAAAGATCCGATACCAAAGCGCGGCTTGTCGGCCACCCTCGGTGCGGGCGCGGCAACGCGCTGTTGGGCTGCGGCTGCTTGCGCCATGCCAGGCGCACGGGCGCCGGGGTTTTTGCTGACAGCAGCCTGGAGGCGCGCCATTGCTTCGGGCGACGGTGTGCCCGTGGCACGGGGGCGCGGTGCCACAAAGGCGGCGGCATCTTCCTCGTGCATGCTATGTGCCGGGCGCGCTTGGGGCTGGGCTGCTTGCGGACGATAGGCCGGGGGCGGCAAATCATCGACAGTTTCTTCCGGCTCGGCATACTGCTCGTAAGACGGAGCCTGAGCCACGGCATCAAACAGGCTGGGTGCCGGGGCCACCGGGGCAGGTGCCGCTGCAACCACAGACACGGTGACTGGGGTTACAACGCGCGGCTCAACCTTGGCTTCCGGGGTGAACGTCGTCGGCAGGGGGGCGGCCATCGACCGGCGGGTGATCGCTGGCTCGGCACGCGAGGCGGCCGAAGCATCAATGCCCGTGGCGACAACCGACACGCGGATCGAGCCTTCCATATTGGTATCCAGCGTCGAACCCACGATGATATTCGCGTCGGGATCCACCTTTTCGCGGATGATATTGGCGGCTTCGTCCAGTTCGAACAGCGTCAGATCATAGCCACCGGTGATGTTGATCAGCACACCCTTGGCGCCATGCAGGCTGATCTCGTCCAGCAACGGGTTGGCTATTGCCTTTTCGGCGGCTTGCACTGCGCGGTCATCACCCGATGCCTCGCCCGTGCCCATCATCGCCTTGCCCATCTCATCCATCACCGCGCGCACGTCGGCAAAATCAAGGTTGATCAAGCCGGGGCGCACCATCAAGTCGGTCACGCCCTTGACGCCTTGATAAAGTACGTCATCCGCCATAGCGAAGGCTTCGGTAAAGGTGGTGCGTTCGTTGGCCAACCGGAACAGGTTCTGGTTCGGAATAATGATCAGCGTATCAACAACCTTCTGAAGCGCCTCGATGCCGTCTTCGGCCTGCTTCATCCGCTTGTTGCCTTCAAACTGAAAAGGCTTGGTCACCACGCCCACGGTCAGCACACCCAATTCGCGGGCGGCTTGTGCGATGATTGGCGCGGCCCCGGTGCCAGTACCACCGCCCATACCGGCAGTGATAAAGCACATGTGCGCACCAGCAAGGTGATCAACGATTTCCTCGATGGTCTCTTCGGCGGCAGCGGCACCAACGGTTGGGCGCGCACCGGCACCCAAACCTTCGGTAACCTTAAGACCCATCTGGATCTTTGCCCCCGCGCGGCTTTGCTGCAACGCCTGCGCGTCGGTATTCGCCACCACGAATTCCACGCCTTCAAGGTTCTTGTCGATCATGTTGTTGACAGCATTGCCGCCAGCCCCACCAACCCCGAACACAGTGATGCGCGGCTTCAGTTCTTCGCGCTGAGAGGTCATCATCAGATTAAGTGTCATTGCCAATCCGCCTGCTTTTTGTTTTTGCCGCCAAAAGCGCCGCCAAGGTCTCGTTTCTTTCGTTGGCCGCGCCTGTCCCGGACGCACAACCCCGAATTATCCCCGATTCTATCCACAGACGCGCGTAACGTCATTAAAAAAAGCGACTTCCCCCACAAAATGTAGGGGAATAGTTGCCACTTTCAGCGGTATTTCGCCACAGACGCCGTATTTTGGGGTTACCAGTTGTCCTTGAACCATTTGAGCGCCCTCTTCAGTGACTTCGCCGGGTATTTTTCGGTCGGAATATCAAAGTCCCACCACTCATCCTGTGGGTGCGCGGCAAACAGACAAAGCCCGACAGAGGATGAAAACGCCGGGCCTGTCACTGCCTGCGGCAAACCTTGCACCCGCAATGGGCGCCCAAGACGCACACGTTGGCCCAGGATCCGCGCCGCCAACCCGTCCAAGCCCGGAATTTGGCTGGCGCCCCCCGTCAGCACGATCTGCTGGCTGGGCAGATGGTCAAAGCCAGCCGCATCCAGCCGCGCGCGGGCTTCTTCCAGAATTTCCTCAACCCGCGGACGCATGATCCCGATCAGCTCGGTCCGGCTAACCTGACGGCGATCTTTTTCCCAATCGCCGCTGTCGCCGCCCATCTCGATCATTTCGCGGTCATCCATGCCGGTCGCATGCACGCCGCCATGTTTGGTCTTTATCCGCTCGGCCGTGGCCATCGGCACTTGCAGACCTTTCGAGATATCAGACGTCACATGATCGCCGCCCATGCGCACGCTGTCCGAGAAAATCATATGCTTCTTGATAAAGATCGAGATCCCGGTCGAGCCGCCGCCCATATCAATGCAGGCCGCCCCCAGTTCCTGCTCGTCTTCCACCAAAGACGATATCCCCGAAACATAGGCCGACGAGGCAATCCCCGCCAATTCCAGATCACAGCGTTTGATACAGAACAAAAGATTTTGCACCACCGCCGCCTCGACGGATAAAAGGTGCATGTCGCAGGCCAAACGGTTGCCGATTTGCCCGCGCGGATCGCCAAGCCCGGTGCGATGATCCAGCGCAAAGTTCACGGGCTGGGCGTGCAGCACCTCGCGGCCATAGCCGATGTCGGGTACATCACAGGCCGACAGCACGCGCGCCACGTCTTGCTCGGTCACCACCGAATCCTGCAAATCCCACTCGCCAGCAAGCCCGTAACTGCGCGCTTCGCCGCCGGAAAAACAGGCGATCACATGATCGACCCGCACATTCGCCATCTTCTGTGCCGCCTGAACGGCGGTACGAATGGCGCGCTCGGTCTCATTCATCACGCTGATTTCGCCAAAATTCACCCCACGCGACCGCGTGGTTGCAGCGCCAATGATGCGGAAAGACGATTGCCCCGCCATCGAGCCCACGCCATCCACTTCGCGCAGCCGTTCCGGGCCATCAAAGCGCAGGATCAGACAGGCGATCTTGGAAGACCCCACATCCAGAATGGCAATTACACCCCGTTGCATCGCGGCGCGGCGCATATTCCGCATGGCACGTTGCGAGTGATAGAGATCGGTCATAGGTCGTTCTCCACAGTTTCAATTCCCTGCGCGCGACGCATTTCGTGCAAGGCATAAGGGGCAAGACGCAACACAGGACGATCCTGATTGCGCAGATCAATAGCCAGAATGTCGCGCGCCAGCAGGTCTTCGGCCTGATCCAGCGCGATAATCCGCTCCAGCGCCTTTACCGGATTTTCGGCGGGCAGCATGATGCGTTGATCGCGGTCCAAAACCAGATCCCAACGCCGCTCACCCATCCGCACAAGGCCGCGTAAACGCGGAAGCAAAGGCCCCGAGGCGGCAACAATCTGCAAGGCTTCGGGCACGGCTTTGTCAGCGCCATCGCCCAACAACAGCGGCAAGTCGGCCCGGTCGCTGCGCGCCAGAACCATTGCCACCCGTCGGCCCGTTGCATCCAGCAGTTCCAGCGCATCGTGCTTGCGCCACAGCATTACCGGCTGGCGTTCGGTGATGGTCACTTGCAACACACCGCCCGATTTTACCCGCAGTTCGGCGTCCGCCACCGCGTCAAGCGTGGCAATCCGGGCGCGCGCGGCCTCCAGATCCAGATCGAAACTGCTTTGCGGCAGCTTCACGTCGATGATCGACCGTATCGCGCCATCGAGCGACGGCGACGCCCCATCAATCGCAATCAGACTAACCATGAATTCGGGCCGCTGTTCTACCGCTTGGCGCACGCCCGCAATCGACGAAGTCAGGCCGGCGCGGCGGTCGGCGTCGGCCAGGTAAACCCCGCCGATAAAGGTGATCAGAAACGCCGGAACCCCCACCCGCATTACGGCACGGAACACCGGGGTCAGCCAAAGGCGCTGCATCCGATAGGCGGTGCGGCTTGGGGCCGGGTCTTTGCGCGGGGCAGGCGCTTCGGATTGCGCGCCGTAGCGGCGGGGGGCGCTTAGCGGTTGCATGACGCGTCCTCTACAATCCAGGCACACAGTTCGGGGAAAGTTATTCCGGCAAATGCCGCCTGCTCTGGTGCCAGCGACGTTGGCGTCATCCCCGGCTGGGTATTGGTTTCCAGCAAGATCAGGCCATCCAACCCCCGGCTTTCATCCCAGCGAAAATCGGTGCGGCTCAGACCTTTGCATCCCAAAACCGCATGGGCGCGCAAGGCATACTCCAGACAGGCTGTGGTGATCTCGGTTGGCAGATTTGCGGGCAATTCATGGCGCGAACCGCCGACGGAATACTTGGCGTGGTAGTCATACCACCCGGTGGTGATGATATCCGTCACCCCCAAAGCCCGGTCGCCCATCACGGCCGTGGTCAGCTCTCGCCCCGGCGCATAGGTTTCCACCATCACCACGTCGGGCATTTCCGCAGACAACTGCGGCGGCGAATTTGCCGCCTCATGGACAATATACACCCCCACCGAAGAGCCTTCGTTGTTGGGTTTCACCACGTAGGGTGGCTGCATTACATGGCGCGCGCGCACCTCTTCACGCGCCGCAAGCAGGCTTTGCACCACCGGCAGCCCCGCCGACCGATAGGCCGCTTTGCTGCGCTCTTTGTCCATGGCGATAGCCGAGGCCAGCACCCCGGAATGCGTATACGGGATCGCCAACCATTCAAGCATGCCCTGAACGCAGCCATCCTCGCCCCAGCGACCATGCAGCGCGTTGAAAACCACATCGGGGGCAATTTCGGACAAGCGTTCAGCCAGATCGCGGCCAGCATCGACCTCAACCACCTGATATCCAGCTTCCCGCAAAGCTATGGCGCACTCACGCCCAGAGACCAGAGAAACCTCCCGCTCAGCGGAAAGTCCACCCATCAACACCGCCACACGAGAGCCCGTCTTGTTAGACTTGCCCGCCATCACTGCCTCATCGGACCTTTGGTCCGTTATTCTTGTTATTTAGCGACCGGTTCACCCACCCGCATAATTTCCCACTCTAACGTGATCCCCGACTCTTGGAAAACCTTTTTTCGCACTTCCTCGCCTAATTCTTCCAAATCGGCGGCAGTAGCGCCTCCGGTGTTGATCATAAAGTTGGAATGCATCTGGCTCATTTGCGCCCCGCCACGCGTGGCCCCGCGCATCCCGGCCCGATCAATCACCGCCCAGGCCTTTAATTCATGGCTGTCGTCGGCACGGCCCGTGGACGAATGCCCGACCGGATTGCGAAAGGTTGATCCGGCGGAACGTTCCTTGGTCGGCTGGCTTGCATCGCGCTTGGCGATCTGATCCAGCATCCGAGCCTCTAGTGCTGCCGGATCGCCCGCCATGGCGCGGAAAGTGGCCGACACCACCACCCAACCCTCGGGCAATTCGCTTTGCCGATAGCGCAGGTTCAATTCCTCTGCCGGGATCGTGACCACGTCACCGCCCCGCGTTACCGCCCGCACCGACACCAGATGATCGGCCACATAAGACCCATAAC
>JBAVTI010000230.1:0-11183 GCA_049696055.1 Paracoccaceae bacterium
ATGTGCCGATGATCGTGGCGATCAACAAGATCGACAAACACGACGCCAACCCGACCAAAGTGCGCACCGATCTGTTGCAGCACGATATCGTGGTTGAAGCGATGTCGGGCGATGTGCTTGACGTGGAGGTTTCTGCCAAGACCGGGCAGGGGCTGGACAAGTTGCTGGAAGCGATTGCCTTGCAGGCCGAGATTCTGGAACTGCGCGCCAACCCGAACCGGGCGGCAAGCGGGGCGGTGATCGAGGCCAAGCTGGACGTGGGTCGCGGCCCGGTGGCCACGGTTCTGGTGCAGAACGGCACCCTGCGCAAAGGCGACATCTTTGTTGTCGGCGAGCAGTGGGGCAAGGTTCGCGCGCTGATCAACGATCAGGGCGAGCGGATTGACGAAGCCGGGCCTTCGGTTCCGGTTGAAGTGCTGGGTCTGAACGGCACACCCGCAGCCGGTGATGTGCTGAACGTGGTGGATACCGAAGCGCAGGCGCGTGAAATTGCGACCTACCGCGAGAAAGCCTCGAAGGACAAGCGCGCCGCTGTTGGGGCTGCCGTCACGCTTGAGCAGCTGATGGCGAAGGCCAAGGCTGACAAGGACGTGGCAGAGCTGCCGATTGTGGTGAAGGCCGACGTTCAGGGTTCTGCCGAAGCCATCGTTCAGGCGATGGATAAGATTGGCAACGACGAAGTGCGCGTGCGCGTGCTGCACTATGGTGTGGGTGCGATCACCGAATCGGACATCAGTCTGGCCGAAGCTTCGGGTGCGCCGGTGATTGGCTTCAACGTGCGGGCCAATGCAAGTGCCAGGGTCAGCGCCAACCAAAAGGGCGTGGAAATCCGCTACTACAGCGTGATTTACGACCTAGTGGATGATGTGAAGGCGGCGGCCTCGGGTCTGTTGAAAGCCGAGATCCGCGAGACGTTTATCGGCTATGCGACGATCAAAGAGGTGTTCAAGGTGACAGGCATTGGCAACGTTGCCGGTTGTCTGGTGACCGAAGGCATTGCGCGACGTTCGGCCGGGGTGCGGTTGCTGCGTGATAACGTGGTGATCCATGAAGGCACGCTGAAGACGCTGAAGCGGTTCAAGGACGAAGTCAAAGAAGTGCAGTCCGGTCAGGAATGTGGCATGGCGTTCGAGCGCTATGATGATGTGCGCGCAGGCGACGTGATCGAGATTTTCGAGCGCGAAGAAGTGCAGCGCAAGCTGGCCTGATTTGGCTATTCTCTAAGGAAAAGGCCGGGCAAATCGCCCGGCCTTTTTCGTTTTGCAGGTTGGATTATAGCGGATTGCGTCCTGTCTGATTCCGAATAGACGCAAACCGCTCTAGCAGTACGTTTCAGGCCGCGCGCAAGGATGCCACCGGATAGCCCGTAAAGGTTTTATCATCGACTCGGACGACCAGTTTTCCATCCGCAAGCTGGGCCACAACAAGGCCTTGAACCGAAACACAACTTCCCAAAGTGATCGTTCGCAGCATTGCTTCCCCCAAAGCTATTTCTGTTCACCTTGTCAGGATAGCGACACATTTCTTAATTAATACCTAAATTTTGCTACAATTGCCATTTTCTGCGGCACCGATGAAAAAATCTAAAGCCAATCGCGCAGGATCGGGATCAACGGCAGGTCGGCGGGGGGCATCGGGTAGTCGCGCAAGGATTGTGGGCGCACCCAGGCAAGGGTTTGGCCTTCGCGCCCGGTGGCGATGCCATCCCAGCGGCGGCAGGCGAACAGCGGCATCAACAGGTGGAAATCGTCATAGGCGTGGCTGGCAAAGGTTAGCGGGGCCAGGCAGCTTTTCCAGGTGTCGATGCCAAGTTCTTCGTGCAACTCGCGGATCAGGGCTGCTTCGGGGGATTCGCCGGGTTCGACCTTGCCACCGGGAAATTCCCAGAGACCTGCCAAAGACTTACCCGGCGGGCGTTGGGCCAGCAGCACACGGCCATCAGTGTCGATCAGGGCGACGGCGGATACCAGCAGAACCTTCAAGAGCGGTAATCGGCGTTGATTTCGATGTAACGGTTGGTCAGATCGCAGGTCCAGACCGAGCGGGCGGCGCGGCCAAGGCCCATATCGACGTGGATCAGCAATTCGTCTTGCAGCATGTAATTCGCGCCGTCGGCCTCTTGGTAGGCCGGGTTGCGCCAACCGTTTTCGGCGACAAGGATATCGCCGAATTTGATGGTCAGGCGGTCACGGTCGGCCTGCGCGCCGGATTTACCGATGGCGGCGACGATGCGGCCCCAGTTCGGGTCTTGACCCGCGACGGCGGTTTTCACCAGCGGCGAATTGGCGATGGCGAGGGCGGTGCGGTGGGCATCCTCGGCGGTGGCGGCACCCGTCACGCGCACCTCAACAAATTTGGTGGCGCCTTCGCCGTCGCGGATGACCTGGTGCGCGAGGTTGAGCATCACCGATTTCAGGGCGGCCTCGAAGGCCTTGGCGATGGTGCCTTTGACCTCGGCGGCGGGTGATTGGCCGGTGGCGGCGAGGATCAGGGTGTCAGAGGTCGAGGTGTCGCTATCAACGGTAATCGAGTTGAAGGTGGCATCGACGTTGCGGCCAAGAATTTTTTGCAGGGCTGCTGGGGCGATTTTGGCGTCGGTAAAGATGTAGACCAGCATGGTGGCCATGTCGGGGGCAATCATGCCCGAGCCTTTGGCAATGCCCGCGATATGGATCGGGCCGCCGTCGCCTTGAATCGTGGCGGATGCACCTTTGGGGAAGGTATCGGTGGTCATCATCGCCTCGGCGGCCATGGCGATGGTGCCGGATTTCAGGCCTGTGATCAGGGCGGGGATGGCGGCAGTGATTTTCTCGTAGGGCAGCGGTTCGCCGATGACGCCGGTGGACGAGGAAAACACCCGGCTGGCCGGGATATCGAGGGCCGCGGCCACGCCATTGGTGACGGCGGCGACGGCTTCATCGCCGACTTTGCCAGTGAAAGCGTTGGAGTTGCCAGAGTTGACGATGATCGCGGCACCCGCACCGGCGGGGACTTTGAGGCCAAGTTTGGCCTGACAATCGCGCACGCAGGCCGAGCGGGTAGTAGAGCGGGTAAAGGCCCCGGCGATGGCGGTGCCGGGGGCAAGGCGGATCAGCATCACGTCACGGCGGTTTTTGTAGCGCACCCCGGCCTCGACTGCGGAAAATTCAACGCCGGCGATGGTGGGCAGGGTGGGAAAGCCGCCCTTGGGTGCCAAGGGCGATATGGGTTTCGCCTTTGTCGGGATATGGGGGGCAACCGAAGCGGTGGCGGCGGAAAGCTGTTCGCCAATTTTTGTGACGGTTTTCTTAAGCTTTTTCTTCAAAGCCTTTGCTTTGGCTTTCCAATTGGTCTTGGCCATGGTTGCCCCCTATTTGCGGTGCGGATTACTTGTCGAGCAGGGTTAGATCTTTCAGCGTCGCCGGGTCAATCCCTTCGCCGGGGCGCGTGATGGTGGCGGCGTCGGTCAGGCTTTTTACATGCGCCTCGATCGCGGTTTTTTCGATTTCGGCGGCAAGCTCGTCGCGCACATCATCCAGCGACGGCGCGCTGGCATCGCGGGTTTCCGACAGTTTGATCAGGTGAAAGCCGAAATCGGTTTTGATCGGGCCCGAGACGTCGCCGACCTTCATCGCCAGAACGGCTTCTTCGAAGGGTTTTACCATCATGCCGGTGCTGAACCAACCAAGATCGCCGCCGTTGGCGGCAGCGCCATCCGAGGAATTGGCTTTGGCAAGCTCGGCAAAATCGGCACCGCCGTCAATTTGGGTTTTGAGTTCCTTGGCCTTTTCTTCGCTGTCTACCAAGATATGAGCGGCGTGGTATTCGGTTGTGGGAGCCGCGTCTTTATAGCGGGCGTCATAGGCGGCTTGCAGCGCCGCGTCAGTGACGGCGGCAGTTACAACCGCTTGCAGAGCCGCACCGGAAAGATAGCCGCGACGGTCATTTTCCATCGTCAGCACATCGCGCTTTGAGGCTTTGCCGTTCATTGATTGTTCAAGCGTGGCCTGTTGGATCAACTGTTCCAGAATGCCCTTGAACAGCGCGTCATCCGGTAGGGACTGATACTGTTCAGGCAGGGTTTCGCGCAGCACAAGCATGTTGCCCAAAGTGATATTAGCGCCGTTGACGGTGGCCACTACAGTATCGGCGGTAAGCTCTTCGGCGGCTGCGGGGGCGGCCAAACCAAAGGCGCATGCCGCGCAGAGGGCCATTGAAGGCCAGAATTTCGCTATTTTCGCCATATCACCTACTCCTGATCGAGGCGCGCGGTTGCGCGACGTTGACTTGGGCGTGGCTGCCCCTTACATCGCGAAGGTCGCGTGAGACGGGGCACCAAAGCCTGCCTGACCCATTTATGGAAGTTGGGGGGGGCGGGCAAGACCATAGCCTCGCACGATATTGTCAGGAACGACCAGGCGGAGAAAATATGCTGGGTCTTGGAACGCTAACGCGGAAGATTTTTGGGTCGCCAAATGATCGCAAGGTCAAATCGGTTCGCCCGCTGGTCGCGCAGATCAACGCGCTTGAGCCGGAATTTCAGGCGCTTTCCGATGAGGGCATCAAGGAAAAGACCGAGGTGTTCCGCGCACGGGTTGCTGCGGGCGAAAGCCTGGATGCGCTGTTGCCCGAGGCGTTTGCCAATTGCCGCGAGGCCGCAAAGCGTGCCTTGGGTCTGCGGGCGTTTGATGTGCAGCTAAAGGGCGGGATTTTCCTGCATCAGGGCAATATCTCGGAGATGAAGACCGGCGAGGGCAAGACCCTGGTGGCGACACTGCCGGCCTATCTGAACGCGCTGGCAGGCAAGGGCGTGCATGTGGTGACGGTGAACGATTACCTTGCCAAGCGTGACGCGGAATGGATGAGCAAGGTTTACAGTGCGTTGGGGATGACGACCGGGGTGGTTTACCCCTATCAGCCCGAAGCCGAGAAGAAGGCCGCCTACAAGGCCGACATCACCTATGCCACCAACAACGAGTTGGGGTTTGACTATCTGCGCGACAATATGAAGGGCAGCATCGAGGATATGATGCAGCGCGGGCATTTTTACGCGATTGTCGACGAGGTGGACAGTATCCTGATCGACGAGGCGCGCACGCCGTTGATCATCTCGGGGCCGTCGCAAGACCGGTCAGAGTTGTATCAGAAGGTTGATGCGCTGATCCCCGATATTCAGCCTGAACATTTCAAACTGGACGAGAAAACCCGCAATGTGACCTTTACCGATGAAGGCAATGATTTCATCGAGCAGCGGTTGGCGGCGGCGGGCCTGTTGCCCGAGGGCCAATCTTTGTATGACCCGGAAAGCACCACACTGGTGCATCACGTCACGCAGGCCCTGCGGGCGCACAAGCTGTTCCAGAAGGATCAGCAGTATATCGTGCGCGACGGCGAAGTGATGCTGATCGACGAATTTACCGGGCGGATGATGCGCGGGCGGCGGTTGTCGGATGGCTTGCATCAGGCGATCGAGGCCAAGGAACATGTGGCGATCCAGCCCGAAAACGTCACTTTGGCAAGCGTGACGTTCCAGAACTACTTCCGGCTGTATGAAAAGCTGGGCGGAATGACCGGGACGGCGACCACTGAGGCCGACGAATTCATGGAAATCTATCGCCTTGGTGTGGTGGAAGTGCCAACCAACAAGCCGGTATTGCGCAAGGACGAGCACGATCAGGTGTATCGTACCGCGCGCGAAAAGTTTGAGGGTGTGGTAGCCGCGATCAAGGAAGCCCATGCGTTGGGGCAACCGCTGCTGGTGGGCACCACCTCGATTGAGAAATCGGAATTCCTGTCGGATATGCTGAAGGCTGCGGGGGTGACGCACAATGTGTTGAACGCCCGCCAGCACGAGCAAGAGGCGCAGATCGTGGCCGATGCGGGCAAGTTTGGCGCGGTGACAATTGCGACCAACATGGCGGGCCGGGGCACCGACATTCAACTGGGCGGTAACGTCGAGATGAAGGTGATGGAGGCGATTGCCGCCGACCCACACCTGCACCCCGATGACGTACGCAAGCGGATCGAGGCAGAGCATGCCGAGGAAAAAGCCAAGGTTCTGGCGGCGGGCGGTTTGTATGTGTTGGCGACCGAACGGCACGAAAGCCGCCGGATCGACAACCAGCTGCGCGGACGCTCGGGGCGGCAGGGGGATCCCGGTCGGTCGTCGTTTTTCCTAAGTCTTGAAGACGATCTGATGCGGATTTTCGGATCGGATCGGTTGGAATCGATTCTGTCCAAGCTGGGCATGAAAGAAGGCGAAGCGATTGTTCACCCTTGGGTCAACAAAAGCCTTGAGAAAGCGCAAGCCAAGGTTGAAGGCCGCAACTTCGATATTCGCAAGCAATTGCTGAAATTCGACGATGTGATGAACAACCAGCGCAAGGCGATTTTCGGCCAACGGCTAGAGATCATGCAGGCCGAGGATCTGTCGGAAATCGCACAAGATATGCGGTATCAGGTGATTGACGACCTGATCGACGCCTATATGCCACCGAAATCGTATGCCGACAGCTGGAACATGCCGGGGCTTTACGCCGCGTGCATCGAAAGGCTGGGGATCGAGGTTCCGGTGATTGCCTGGGCGCAGGAAGAGGGCGTGGATCACGATGCGATCCGCGAACGTCTGGAAGCCGCGACCGACAAGATGATGGCGGAAAAACTGGAAGCGTTTGGGCCGGAAACCATGCGCAACATCGAAAAGCAGGTGTTGTTGCAGACCATTGATGGCAAATGGCGCGAGCATCTGCTGACGCTGGAACATCTGCGGTCGGTGGTGGGGTTCCGGGGCTATGCGCAGCGCGACCCGCTGGCGGAATACAAGACCGAAGGTTTTACCCTGTTTGAGCATATGCTTAATTCGCTGCGTCAGGATGTGACGCAGAAACTGGCGCAGATCAGGCCGATTTCCGAGGCCGAACAGCAGGCGCGGATTGCGCAGTTCATGGCACAACAACAGCAAGCTGCAGCCCCTGCCCCTGCGGCGGCGTCGCCGGTTTTGGTGGCGCCGGTAGCTATGGCGATGGCAGGGTTTGTCGAAACCGATCCTGCAACATGGGGCAACCCGGCGCGCAACGATGCCTGCCCCTGTGGGTCGGGCGAAAAGTTCAAGCATTGCCACGGCAAGCTGGCTTAAGCTTTTGGGAATTGTGGCGAAACGGGGGCGGGATTTCCGCCCCCTGTTTGTTTTTGGGCCTTAAACGGCTGAAATCCTGTCGCGTGGATGGAAACATTCCCTAAAATTGCCATCACTGTGCCTGTTTTGGCGGCCAATCTGCAGCAGACAAATTCCCCTACGGAGGCTGAGATGGAGTTGAAACGACGCATTGCCCTTGCCGCTGCCTTGCTTGGCGTGGGCCTTGGGGCCGGGCATATCGTGCAAAACCGCGCGGCCAAGCCTCAACAAACCGCCGAGGTTTCGACGGCCACGCCGACGAAGATCACCAGTTTGGCAGCCGACGCGCAAACCGCGACGCCGAAGGTGGCTGAGGCCAAACTGATGCCGAGCCTGCCTGCCGCAGCGGTGGTTGTGGCACCCGAAAAGGTGGCGCCAACCGTGCCCTTGGTGGTGGAACCTGTCCAACAAGCCAAGCCCGCCGCACCCCTGACACCGATTGCGCCTGCGACCCCTACGGTGGTGGCTGGCGAGGATTGCCCGGTGCAGCTTGATCTGGCGGTGAAGGCTGGGGCGATGCTGGAAGTGACGATGATCACCCCCTGCCGCATGGGCGAGCGGATCGTGCTGAAGCATGGTGGATTTGCAATTACCGAAAAAACCTCATCCACCGGGTTCTTGTTTCTGACCCTGCCCGCAATGGAGCAGCAGGCCACCCTTCAAGTGCTGTTTGGTGATGGGGTGAAAGCTGAGGCGAAGATTGCGGTGCCCGAAATGGCCAATATTCGCCGTTTTGCGGTGCAATGGTCGGCGGATGATGCGTTTCAGTTGCACGCCTTTGCGGACGGGGCCGACTATGGCACGCCGGGCCATATATCGGCGGCCAATCCGGGGAAAGTGCTGCCGGGCGTGCCTGTCAGCGGTGGCTATCTTAGTCTGATTGGCCGCGAGCAGGTAGATTTACCAATGCTGGCAGAGGTTTACACCTATCCCGCGGCAGTTGATGCCAAGGTAGAAATGGTGGTCGAGGCGGCGGTGACGCCGAAAACCTGTGGCCGCGAATTGCTGGGGGAAACCCTGACAAGCTTTGGTGGCGAGGTTATCGTGACCGATCTGACGGTGGCGATGCCTGACTGTGAAGCCGCAGGCGATATTCTGGTGTTGAAGAATCTTGTCCCTGATATGAAGATCGCCGCGAAGTAAGCGTCTTGTGGTTTCCTGACTTTTGACGCGCCCGATTCTGGGGCGCTTTGAGAGGCCAGGTTGATCATTTGAACGCTTTTGGGGTCAGGCGGGGTTTGATGGGTTTGAAGCTATGGTGCGCGGCGGTTTTCGCCGCGTTTACCCTTTGTAGCGCTGCATTCGCGCAGGATGTCACCCTGACCGCGCGGGATGGGGGTATCACGCTGGACGGCACTTTGATGGGGTATGACGGCGAGTTCTACCGGGTGGAAACCGCTTACGGCCTGCTGACGGTCGATGGCGAGGGCGTGATCTGTACCGGACCGGGGTGTCCTGATCTGACCGCCCCACTGGCAGTCATTCGCATCATGGGCGCGGCTGACCCGGGCAATGGCATGTTGCCGGGGCTGTTTTCGGCCTTTGCGGCATCGCGCGGAATGGGAATCGCGGTGGCGCCGGCCGAGGGCGGTTTTGCCGCAGAGGTGACCGATCCGACCACCGGGCAGGCGTTGGCGAAGATCAGTTTTGCGGGAACCACACCAGATGAAGCGCGGGCGGCGCTGGTGGCGGGGCGGGCGGAACTGGTGGTTTCGGCGGTATCCGAAGCTGGATTTGGTGCGCGGGTGCTGGGGTTGGATGCGCTGATCCCGATTGTGGCGGCGGACAATGATTTTGCCCGCATCGCCACCGCCGATCTGGCGCGGGCGCTGTCGGGCGAGGTGGCGAATTGGCAGGGATTGGGCGGGCCGGACATGCCCTTGGTGTTGCACGCGTTGTCGGCTGAGACCTCGGTGCAAGAGGCGCTGGCGGCGCGGCTTGGGCGGCCCGTGGCGGCGGCGGTGGTGCATGAGGATCTGGCCGGTCTGGCGGCTGCGGTAGCGAAAGATCCTTGGGCGTTGGCGATTACCGGGCAATCTGCGGTGGGCGCGGCGCGGGCGTTGCCGTTGACCGACAGCTGTGGGTTTCCGCTGTTGCCGACGCGGTTGGGGGTCAAGGCCGAAGATTATCCCTTGGCGATGCCGCTGTATTTGCTGACGCCAAAGCGGCGGTTGCCGCTGTTTGCGCGGGAATTCCTAGAGTTTCTGGCCTTGCCCGAGGCGCAGGCGGCGGTGGCGGCAGCGGGATATGTCGACCGCAGCCCTGAGCGGCAAGCGCTGACGGCAGATGGGCTGCGGCTGATCAACGCGATCAGAGGAGCCGGCGATGGAGTGGGTTTGCCCGATCTGAAGCGGTTGGCAGATGTGATGGCGGGGGCGGACCGGCTGTCGCTGACCTTCCGGTTTGAGGACGGGTCAAGCACGCTGGATGCCCATAGCCGCGAAAACCTGACCCATCTGGCGGCCTTGATGGCGGTGGGGGCGTTTCGGGGGCAAGAGATGATTTTGGCCGGGTTTTCCGATGGCGCAGGCGACGCGGCCGCCAATCTGGATCTGTCCTTGTCGCGGGCGGCAGGAGTGGCGGCGGCGCTGAAACTTGCCGCGCCGGATTTGCCCGAGGGCCAGAAATTGCCGCGCGTCGAAGCCTTTGGCGAGGCCTTGCCGATGGCCTGCGATGAGACGGCGGCGGGACGGCGGGTGAACCGGCGGGTAGAACTGTGGTTGCGGCCCGCTACAGGTAGCCTTTTGCCCTGAAACTGAGCTCACGCTCTTTGCCAATGATCAGGTGATCATGCAAAGTCAGGCCCAGGGTTTCGGCAGCATCCCGGATCTGCATGGTCATCGTAAGGTCGGCATCAGAGGGTGTGGGGTCGCCTGAAGGGTGGTTATGCACCAGGATAAGCGCCGAAGCGTTCAATTCCAGCGCCCGCTTCACCACCTCACGCGGATAGACCGGCACATGATCGACCGTGCCTTTGGATTGTTCCTCATCCGCGATCAGGACGTTCTTGCGATCCAGAAACAGAATGCGGAAAGTTTCGGTTTCGCGGTGGGCCATGGCGGTATGACAGTAATCCAGCAACGCATCCCATGACGACAGTATGGGGCGGTGCATGACGCGGGCGCGCATCATGCGCTGGGCGGCGGCCTCAAGAATTTTCAATTCCTGCACCACGGCATCACCGACACCCTGAACCGCCGTTAGCCGCGCGGTAGGGGCGGTGATGACGCGATTGAAATCGCCAAAGGTATCCAGCAGGCGGCGGGCAAGTGGTTTGACGTCTTGCCGGGGAATGGCGCGGAACAGCACCAGTTCCAGCAGTTCATAGTCGGGCATTGCAGCGGCCCCACCCTCCATAAAGCGGGTGCGCAGGCGTTTGCGGTGATCGGCGATGTATGACGGCACCTTGCCCGACTGCGGCGCGGCAATCGCCTCATCCTCATCACCAAGGGTGAAAAGGGGAAGGGGGGCTTCGTGAAAGGCGGATCCGCGCGACATTGGTGCAGTTGAGCAAGTCGTCGTGAAGAAAAGGTTAACTTGCGGCTTCCCGTTTCAAAATATCCCCGCCGGAGGCATCCACCGCCCGCCAAAGATGCTACCTAAAGGCCGTGTATCCGCGTCAGCGCCGTGCAACGGGGCTCGATGCCCCGGCGCACGGCAGCCTTGGCCGGGATCAGCTTTTCATGCTGTCCCAAAAGCTTTTGACCTTGGAAAAGAAACTGGAACCTTCGGGATTGTTTTCTTCGGACAGTTTTTCAAACTCGCGCAGCAGTTCTTTCTGACGCGAGGTCAGATTGACCGGGGTTTCAACCGCAAGTTCAATCAGCATGTCACCGATGCCGCCCCCGCGCAGCGCGGGCATGCCCTTGGCGCGCAGACGCATCTGCTTGCCGGTTTGGCTGCCAGCGGGCACCTTTACCCGGCTAGAGCCGCCGTCAATGGTAGGCACCTCGACCTCGCCGCCCATGGCCGCGGTGGGCATCGAGACCGGGACGCGGCAGAACAAATGGGTGCCGTCGCGTTGAAAAAT
>JBAVTI010000231.1:0-3787 GCA_049696055.1 Paracoccaceae bacterium
GCTGCGCGGCGCGGTAGCGCGCGATAAGGTGTTCCGACTTGAGTAAAGGCTGGGATGGGCGCGCGACAACCCGAAAATTCTTGCAGAAAGAATTTGGGCCGCACCCGGTGGGCAGGGCTCTTTCGCCAGGCAAAGATCGAGGCGATCCGCGCGGGGATATTTTTATAAACGTGAATGCTTACGGCTTTTTCTTTGCCTAAATACTCCCCGCGGAGCGTTCGGTCACAGACGTGCGAAACGCGCGGGGATATTTCACCGGTAAGAAAGCGGTACATCCCGGGCGAGCAGCAGCGTCAGATCAGACCCCGTCCATTGCCTGTGTGCAATGCCGGAGGAGGGGGCTCGATGCCCCCGAAACCGGGGATGGGCTTAACTGGGTTTGGGGGTAAGGCGATAGCTGCCTTCGGGAAGGTTCAAGGCCGCCGCAAGATCACGGACCTGAGCCATCGACAGGGTCAATCGCATCGGCTCATCTGTCCGCGGGTCCAGCTGTTCCAACGTCACGCATTCCTCGAACGCACAGATGATCACATCTTCTTGCAGCGCCACTTGCCCCTCGTCGATGAGGGTGATCACGGTTGCGTCAAAGTCGTGCTCGATGGTGAACATGGCGCAAGGGTATGCTAGGTCCGTGCCACGGGCAATGGTTTTTGCGCCGGCGGATTTGCGCTGGCGAAGGGCAATGCGCTATCAGCAGGGCATTCGCGCGGATTTGGGTCAGTTAGGGTGTGGAACCGGGAAAAGAGGGCAGTGGATGCGGCGGATCGGGGTGTTGGGGCTGGTTTTGGGCTTGGGCGGTTGCATGCCTGTCGGGTTGCCGCCCGTAGACCCGGTTGCCGCGCCGGTTGCGGTGGCGATACCCGGTGGGGGGGCGCAGGGGCCGGACTTGTCGCCCGAGCAGGCAGCGCGCAATTTCGTTGACGTGATCGTGCGGGTAGAGCCGGTGGCCGAAGCGATCTGCCGGGCGCGCGCAGTCGGGCAGAATTGCGATTTCCAGATTGTGGTCGATGATCGCCCGGGTTCGCCGCCGAATGCCTTTCAGACCGTCGATGCGCAGGGGCGCCCTGTGGTCGGCTTTACCGTGGCGTTGATTGCGGGCGCCTATAACGCCGATGAACTGGCCTTTGTGTTGGGCCATGAAGCGGCCCATCACATCGCGGGCCATTTGCCGCGCAAGGCACAAAAGGCGCAGGCGGGTGCCTTGTTGGGGGCGGTTTTGGCTTCGGTGACCGGGGCGGATGCGCAGGCCACGATCCAGTTGCAAGATATTGCCGCGACGGTAAGCGCGCAAAGCTATTCCAAGGATTTTGAATTGGAGGCCGATGTATTGGGCACCGAAATTGCGTGGCGGGCCGGGTATGACCCGGTGCTGGGGGCTGCGTTCTTTGACCGCTTGCCTGACCCCGGCGATCAGTTTTTGGGCAGTCATCCACCCAATGCCCGCCGCCGTGCCGTGGTGGCGCAGGCTTTGGCTGCGTTGCAGGCCCAGTAGTGGGCGTGGCTCAAGGCATAGCCAGGCCCAAGGCATAGCCAGACCCATTTGATTTGCGTCATGGCGCCGCTGTCGGGTTGGCCACATCTTTGACGAACTTGGCTAGGGAAGGGCACAGCATGATGGGATATGTCGAAGCGCCGAAAGCTTGGGGGTTGACCAATGGCATGGCGCGCACTCTGGGGGTCAGCTTGCCGCAAGCGGTGTTGGACGGGTGGTTGACGCGCGCCGAGTTGGCCACTCTGGTTGGACGCTGCCAGATCTGCGGCAAGAGCGAGGATTGCACGGCGTGGCTGGCATCGGTGACGGTGGCCACACAGCTTCCGGCGTATTGTCCAAACAAGGACGAGATCGAGGCTTTGGCCCCCGGTAACTGACGCCGGGGCTTGGCACCCGGGCTTTGCTGCGGCGTAAAGCCGTGGGGTTTGGGCGGACCTTTGCCGAACAACTTGCGTTCAGTATTTGGCAGAACGGGGTTAAGATAACCGCAGGGCGCGACGGTTTTCGGGTCTGCACAAAGGGCCAATATGCTGCAAATCGAAAATGTGGTGACCGATCGCGGATCGAAATATGCGGTCTCGGGCGGGCCTGTGCAGGGCCGTGCTGGTGTGGTGGCGTTTTTGGCAGATTTGAAGCGGGTCAAGAAATATGCACGCGCCACGCATCATTCCTGGGCGGTGGTGCTGTCGGATGAGGGGGCGATCAAGGGCGACGATGGCGAAGCGGGTGCTGGTGCGGTGATCTTGCGGATGCTGGAGCGGGCGGCGTTGCGCGATCATCTGATTGTGGTGACGCGCTGGTATGGTGGTGTGCATCTTGGCGGCGACCGTTTTGCCCATGTGGTAACCTGCACGCGCGCCTATCTGGATGCCGTTGGGGGGTGATTGCCATAGGATTGGCCACGCCGCAGGTGCCTGTAACCGCTCCGCGGCTCCGAGTGATTGAGGTTTCTTTTGCGTCAGAACTTTACCTAATTGTTATTTAATTCAGATACTTACATAAAAAAACCCCAAAGCACTTTAATTCGTATCCGGCCCCATCGGAACCTGCCGGGGTTCAAAGATCAAAGCCTCGATCCCGGCGCTGCGTTCAAAGCCGCAGGCCTTGCGGCGTTCGACGTCGGTCAGCACGTCGGTCAGGGCGGTGGCACCAAGTGCTATCAGATCGCTGTTTGGGTCCATCACCCCTAGCAAGGTTCGGCAGTTTGGCATCGGAATGCCTTCGGCCATGCAGGTTGCTTGTTTCAGGCGGATCATCCGCACCATCGGGCAGACGATATCGGTATCGAACCGGGCGAGATGTTCATGCGTGGCAAGATTTGCGGCATCGTCTTTGCCGCCGCTTCGGGCCTGCACAAACCACGGCAGCCGGGCGTCGATCCGTGCATCCATATAGGCCGAGCGGTGATTGGAATAAACCATGGCGTTGATGAAAGCGTCGTCACCAAGTGCCGGGTCTTGCAGCGCACCGGGGTTTTGCTGCGCGCCGATATATTGCTCGATCCCGCCCAGCATTTGCAAAGCCGTTGGATTGTAATGTGCGGTGCGCAACAACGCCCGCAGCACGCGGCGAGCCTCAAGCGGATTGGCCTTTGGGCCGCCCAGAGAATACGCGTTCTTCTGATCACGGATGTAGGCAAAGACCATGTTCGCATTGCCCGGATCGTGGCGTAACGTATCGCGCGCCCAAGCAAGGTGGTTGGCCAACGTCTGTGGGAATTTGGCGGGCAGCGGGCTGCCGATTGTCGAGACCATGTCGTCAAATACCCTGGCCGCGTTGGCATCGGTGGCTTCGCCAGACCCGAGGTATTTCGCCAGAACCTTGATCCGATCGTCGGGCGGTCCATTGCCATTGGTGGCTTCGTCGACACGCGCGTATTCAAGCACCGTGCTGTCGTCGGCAAGCAACGCCTCGCGGGCGATATCGCGGGCTTCGCCATAGATGCCGCCGCGATAGATCATGTCGATGCGGCAGGTTGCAATCGAATAGGCCACGTCAAGCTTCACGACTGCGGCGTAACTGTCGCACAGATCGTAAACCTGAGCGATCGAGCCCCCCCAGCTTGGTGAAAGTGCCCATGCCGCACGGGTCAGGGTGCCATAATTTGGCGTCGCTGCCATGATCTGCGCGACGTAGGCCTGCAGGTTGCGTTTGCTGCCGATGGTGGGCGACAGACGCACCACCGCATCCGCAGCCGCAACAAAATCAGGCGCGATTTCCCACGCGATCAGGGCGTGATCCAATGCCTCGCCATGCAGGTCGGCAAACTTTTGCATGGCCTCGGGGTAGATATCC
>JBAVTI010000232.1:0-8076 GCA_049696055.1 Paracoccaceae bacterium
CCCTGACCGTCAAAGGCCCGCACCCTTTTCCCCCCATCGTCGGCAGCGTGCAACCGTTGTCGGCAGCGATGGACGCCGGTTTTGCGGTAGGCGACGTCGTGCTGGAAATGGACGGCGTGGCCGTCAGCACCTTTAACGAAATGCCCGCGATGGTCGAAGCTTCGGGCGGCAAACCCATGTTGCTGAAGATCTGGCGCGATGGCACCACCTTCGACACCACCCTTTCCCCCAAACGCGTCGATATCCCCGCCGATGCGGGCGGATTCGAGACCCGCTGGCTGCTTGGCCTGACCAACGATACCCTGTTCGAGCTTGAAACCCGGTCGTCCGGCCCGTTCGAAGCGGTCTGGCTGGCGGCCAAGCGCACCTGGAACACCATCACCATGAACCTGTCGTTCCTGTGGAATATCGTGGTCGGCAACGTGTCGTCCTGCGGTGTCAGCGGGCCGATCGGCATTGCCAAAGTGTCTGGCGCCATGGCCAGTCAGGGCGCCACCAGCTTTGTTTTGCTGATCGCCATGCTGTCCACCTCGGTGGGCCTGATGAACCTGTTTCCGATCCCGGTGCTGGATGGCGGCCATCTGGTGTTCCACGCCTGGGAGGCCGTCACCGGCAAACCACCGACCGATTTCGCGCTGCGCATCCTGATGGCCTTTGGCCTGACGATCCTGCTGAGCCTGATGGTTTTCGCGCTGTTCAACGATATTTTCTGCCCATAGCCCCCCGCCTTTCCGACGGGCTGCCTTTCCGACGGGCTGCCTTTCCGACGGGCTGGGGCAGGGTCGGGCCGAGGCAGGGTGCCGCGCCCAAATCCTGCCACATTCAAGGATTACCACACGTCATCAACAATTGTGACGGGTGCTATCATGCAAACAGTTATCAAGGGTTATCGCGGGCTTTCGGTGCTTGTCGGCCTGAACTATGACTGGCTTTTCACCTTTGGCACGATTTTGGTCGGGCTTTTGGCCGGGGCCTTTCTCGGCTCGGCCCTTGTGCCTTTGGACGTGCAATAACCCCATCGACCACAACATCTTGCGCGATTTTTACCATATAGGTGAAAAAGCCGTGCAGCCGCCTTTTGACAAGGCCAGCCATTCCCGCTAGTCAGAGTGAAAGACAGCATTTTACGGGGCGGCAGCATGAACAAGGCGATGGGCGCGAATTTGGCGCAGGGCAAAACCAAGGCCCGGCTGCTGCACTCTGCCGCATTCACGGTTTTACTAGCGGCCTCAAGCCTCTGTGGGCCGATGCTCACGCAGGCTTATGCGCAAAGCTACAGCTTTTCCGCCGTTACCGTCGAAGGCAATGACCGGGTGGATGCCGCCTCGATCCTGCGATTTGCAGGAATCGCCCGTGGTCAGACCGTCACCGCAGGCGAACTGAACGACGCCTATCAGCGCATTATCAACGCCGGCCTGTTCGAAGAAGTGGCGATTGAGCCGCAGGGCAGCACGCTGGTGATCCGGGTCAAGGAATTCCCGGTGATCAACGTCATCAACTTTGAGGGCAACCGCAAACTCAAAGACGACGTGCTGGCCGAGATTGTCACCTCGCAATCGCGCCGCGTCTATTCGCCGTCGCAGGCCGAGGCTGATGCCGCCGCCCTGACCGAGGCCTACCGTCAGGCTGGCCGCGTTGCCGCCACCGTCGATCCGCGCATTATCCGCCGCTCGGATAACCGCGTCGATCTGGTGTTTGAAATCACCGAAGGCAAAACCGTCGAGATTGAACGCCTGTCGTTCATTGGCAACCGCGCCTATTCCGACCGCCGTTTGCGTCAGGTGCTGGAAACCAAACAGGCAGGCCTGCTGCGCACCTTTATCAAAAGCGATACCTTCATCGCCGAACGCACCGATCTTGATAAGCAACTGTTGCGCGATTTTTATCTTTCGCGCGGCTATGTCGATGTGCAGGTGCTTGATTCTTCAGCAGAAATCACCCGCGAGCGTGATGCGTTCTTTGTCACCTTCTCGGTGCAGGAAGGTCAGCAATTCAGCTTTGGCGATATCAGCGCCGTCTCGGAAATCGAAGACGTTGATGCCGCCGAATTCGAGGCTTTGTTGAAAATTCGTCCCGGCGTTACCTATTCTCCGGCGATTGTGGAGAACAACATTGCCCGGCTGGAAGCCCTGGCTTTGAAAAAGGGTTTGAACTTCGTCTCGATCGAACCGCGCATTACCCGCAATGAGCGTGACCGCACGCTCGATGTCGCATTTGCACTGGTGCGTGGCCAGAAGATGTTCGTCGAACGCATTGATATCGAAGGCAATACCACGACGCTTGACCAAGTGGTGCGGCGTCAGTTCGGCACCGTCGAAGGCGACCCTTTCAACCCGCGTGAGGTGCGCCAATCCGCCGAACGCATCCGCGCGCTTGGGTTCTTTGCCGATGCCAAGGTGGATGCCGAACAGGGGTCGGCCCCCGATCAGGTCATCGTCAACGTCGATCTGGAAGAACAGCCCACCGGGTCGCTGAACTTTGGGGCAACCTATGGGGTCTCAAACGGCTTTGGCCTGACCATCGGGCTGACCGAATCCAACTTTCTGGGCCGGGGTCAATTTGTTGGCGTCAACATCTCGACCGGCACCGACAACGTCAACTCGTCGATCACCTTTGTTGAACCCGCGTTTCTTGGCCGCGATTTGAAGTTCAAGTTTGGCGCGTTTTATACCGAAACCGACCGCCAGAACGCTGCGTACAATACCCGATTGATCGGCATCAGCCCGGCCATAGATTTCCCGGTCAGCGAAAATGGCCGTCTGGAATTGCGCTATGCGGTAGGGGAAACCCGGATTTCTGACGTAAACCGCATCGATATCGTCGACGATCCGGCGACACCTGATGTCAACGAAGCCTCCAGCGCCTCGTCACCGATCCTGTGGGCCGAAGAAGATCAGGGTGCGCTGCTGTCCAGCGGCGTCGGTTTTACCTATACCTATGACACCCGTCTTAGCGGCCTGAACCCCAAGGGCGGCATGTTGCTGCGGTTTGGCACGGATCTGGCGGGGCTGGGCGGCGATGTTGAATCCATCACCACCTCGGCGCTGGCGCTGGCAGAAACCAAGATCCTGAACGAAGATGTCACTATCCGGGCGATTTTCGAAGGCGGCGCTGTGCATATGCTGAACGGCAATAGCCGCGTCACCGACCGTTTCTTTGCCAACGGCAAGATTCGCGGCTTCGAGCCCAATGGCATCGGCCCGCGCGATTTGACCGCCACCAATCAAGATCCCTTGGGCGGCAACCTGTTTGCCGTGGCGCGGTTCGAGGCTGACTTTCCGTTGGGTCTGCCCGAGGAATACGGCATTACCGGCGGTCTGTTTGCCGATGTAGGCTCGGTCTGGAGTTTGGATAACATCGCCGGGGCCACGGGGCCGGTGGATGATGCGTTCCATTTGCGCTCGTCGGTGGGTGTATCGGTACTCTGGAAAACCGCTGTTGGCCCGTTGCGGTTCAACTTCTCCAAGGCGATCAACAAAGAAACCTACGACAAGGAACAGTCGTTCGATCTGACCATTTCGACCAAGTTCTGAGGTGTCGGCCATGCAGGCACGGCGATGATGACGGCAGCGATCAGAATGCCGGATGCTCTGCGTGCAGTGATGTTTGCCGTTGTCGGGTTGTGGGTGATGCCGCAACTCTCGATGGCGCAGCAGACCGCCCCACCCGCCGCGCCGTCCGAAACCACAGCACCGGTCGCTTCGCCGCGCAGCCCGGTGCTGACCATCACGCAGGATCGTCTGTTTTCCGGCACGCTTTACGGTCAGGCCGTGCAGGCCCGGATCGAGGCCGCCAGTCAGGCCCTCCAGGCCGAAAACCGCAAGATCGAGGCCGATCTCGAGGCCGAGGAAAGCAACCTGACCACCCGCCGCGCCACACTGCCGCCCGCCGAATTTCGCGCCCTTGCCGATGCCTTTGATACCAAGGTCGAAGGCATTCGCACGGCGCAAGATGCCAAGGCCCGCGCCCTTGCCAAGTCGCAAGAACAGGGCCGGCAGTTGTTCTTTGATACCGCCGTGCCCATCCTTGCCGCCCTGATGGCGGAACTGGGGGCGGTGGCGATCCTGAACAAAGAGGCCATCGTTTTGTCGTTTGACACCATCGACATCACCGACCGCGCCATTGTGCGCATTGATGCCGTTCTGGGCGACGGATCGAAATTGCCCCCCGCTCCTTAACGGACGCGCCCGTAGTCTGGCACCGCTTGTCTCAACCGGGCCAAGTTGTTACTCAGGCAAAAGCCCGCGCAAGACCGGCCCCCCACGCGTCCCCGAGGAGACCCAGATGACCGAACCGACCCCGCCGTTGCACGCTGATCTGGATCTGATTCAGCGGATCATCCCGCATCGGTATCCGTTCTTGCTGATCGACAAGGTACGCGACGTCGTGCCGAACAAATCCTGCGTCGGCATCAAGAACGTTACCTTCAACGAGCCGCAGTTTCAGGGCCACTTTCCCGGCATGCCGATCTTTCCCGGCGTGATGATCATCGAGGCCATGGCGCAAACCTCGGGCGTGCTGGTCGGCCTGTCGATGGATCTGGTCGACAAAAACGCCAAGGTATTCTTCATGGGCGTCGATGGCGTCAAATTCCGTCGCAAAGTGGTGCCGGGCGATGTAATGGAACTGCACGTCACTGCCCTGCGTGGCGGCGGCAAGGTCTGGAAATTCGAAGGCCGCGCCTTGGTTGACGGCGATCTTGCCTGCGAGGCCACTTTCACCGCCATGTTCGATCTGCCGAAAGCCTGAATATGCCCAGCATCCACCCCTCTGCCATCGTCGAACCGGGTGCCGTGATCGGCGCGGGCTGCCAGATCGGCCCGTTTGCCGTCATCGGCCCCGAGGTCACTTTGGCCGCAGGGGTGCAGGTCAAAAGCCATGCCGTCGTCACCGGCTGGACGGAAATTGGCGCAGACACGGTGGTTTTCCCCTTCGCCTGCGTCGGCGAGGTGCCGCAAGACCTGAAATTCAAGGGCGAGCGTACCCAGCTGATCATCGGTCAACGCTGCCGCATCCGCGAAGGTGCCACGCTCAACACCGGCACCAGTGGCGGCGGCGGCATCACCCGCATCGGCGACGATTGCCTGCTGATGACCGGGGCGCATATCGGCCATGATGCGCAGGTAGGCAACCGCGTCATCCTTGCCAATCAGGCCGCCATCGCCGGCCATTGCCAGATCGGTGATGATGTCATCATCGGCGGCCTGTCGGGGGTGCATCAATGGGTGCGGATCGGGCGTGGTGCCATCATCGGCGCCGTCACCATGGTTACCAATGACGTGCTGCCACATGGCCTTGTGCAAGGCCCGCGCGGCGAGCTTGACGGGCTGAACCTTGTCGGCCTGAAACGCCGCGGCGTTGATCGCTCGGAAATCACCGCCCTGCGCGCCGCCTATCAGATGTTGGCGCAGGGCGAGGGCAGCTTTCTTGAACGCGCCCGCCGTCTGGCCGAAGAAACCGACAGCGCCCATGTGCGCGAGATGACAGATTTCATCCTCGCCGCCTCGGACCGCTCGTTCCTGACGCCAAAATGACCACGCTCGCCCTGATCGCGGGCGCGGGCGGCCTTCCCGCGGCCTTGGTAGCGGCCTTGCCGACACGGCCCTTGGTGGCAGCACTGGATGGCTTTGCCCCCGATGGCCTGACACCCGACCAAAGCTTTCGGGTTGAACGTCTGATGCCCTTCCTGCGCGGCCTGCAAGACAGCGGCATCACCCGCGTGGTGTTTGCCGGGGCGGTGCAGCGCCCGCGCCTTGACCCCGCGCTGTTTGATGCCCAGAACGCCCAGATGGTGCCACGTCTGGCTGCCGCGATGCAGGCAGGCGACGACGCCACCCTGCGCGAAGTTATCGCGATTTTCGAGGACGAGGGCTTTGCCATCGTCGGCGTGCAAGACATCGCCCCCGATCTGGTTCCCGGCCCCGGCATCCTGTGCGGCACCCCGTCAGACGCCGATGCCCGCGATACCACCCGCGCCGCCGCCATTGTCGCGGCATTGGGCGCGGTTGATGTGGGGCAGGGCGCGGTTGTCGCCCAAGGCCTGTGTCTGGCGGTCGAATCGCTGCCCGGCACCGACGCGATGCTGGCTTGGGTGGCGCAGACCGCCCGTCGCCCCAACCCCGCCGGGGCCAAAGGCGTGTTCTACAAAGCCCCAAAACCCGGTCAGGATCGCCGCATTGATCTGCCCGCCCTCGGGGTCCATACCGTCACCCTTGCTGCTGCCGCTGGCCTTGCGGGCATCGCTTGGCAGGCGGGCGGGGTGATTCTGTTAAATCCAACCGAAATGCGCGCCATGGCCGAACAGCACGGGCTGTTCCTGTGGTCGCGCGCCGAATGAAGCTGTTTCTCATCGCGGGCGAGCCTTCGGGCGACCGCCTCGGTGCCGCCCTGATGCAGGGCCTCAAATCCCTTGCGCCCGGTGTGGAATTTCACGGCATCGGTGGCCCGTTGATGCAGGCCGAGGGCCTGACCAGCCTGTTCCCGATGGAGGAACTGTCGATCATGGGCATTGCCGAGGTGCTGCCGAAATACTTTGCCCTCAAACGCCGAATTGCCGAAGCCGCCGCTGCGGCCCTTGCGTTGAACCCCGCCGCCCTGATCACCATCGACAGCCCTGATTTCTGCCTGCGCGTCGCCAAAATCGTCAAGGCCGCGCAGCCAAATCTGAAAACCATCCACTATGTCGCCCCCTCGGTCTGGGCATGGCGTCCCGGTCGCGCCGCCAAAATGGCCCGCGTCATCGACCACGTTCTGGCGCTTTTGCCGTTCGAGCCGCCCTACATGACCGCCGCGGGCATGAGCTGCGATTTCGTCGGTCATCCGGTCGTGGCCGAAGCTCTGGCCACCCCGCCCGAAGCCGCCGCTCTGAAAACTGGCAGCCCCACCATTCTCGCGCTGCCGGGGTCGCGCCGGGGCGAGGTCAGCCGTCTGGCCCCGGTCATCGGTGCAACGCTGGCGCTGATCAAGGTCCGGCATCCCCAGGCCTCGGTGCTGCTGCCAACCGTGCGCGGCGTCGCATCGCTGGTGCGCGATCTGACCGCCAACTGGCCGATCCAGCCCCGCATCATCGAAGACCCCGACCAGAAACGCGCCGCCTTTGCCGCCGCCGATATCGCCATCGCCGCCTCTGGCACCGTCTCGCTGGAACTTGCTGCCAACAGCCTGCCGATGGTCATCGCCTACGACATGCACCCCGCGTCCCTATGGCTGATGCGGCGTGCCGCGTTGATTGATACCGTGACCTTGGTCAACCTGGTGTCGGAAACCCGTGTGGTGCCTGAATTCATCGGCGCGCGCTGCCGCGCCGACCTGATCGCCCCGGCCCTGCTGGATTTGCTGGGAAACGGCCCCGCCCGCGCCGCACAGATCGCCGCCATGCAGCTTACCATGACGCGGCTGGGGCAGGGCTTTGATGCCCCCGGCCTGCGCGCCGCAAGGTCGGTTCTGGCGGTGTTAAGGGGTTAAAATTTGGTTAATAAATTTTACACTATACTGTGAAATCAGTGTCTTGCCCATCATAACACGCGTGTTATCACGCACGCCCTTTCCAAATCCACCCACCCCCCAGAACCCGGCTTCCTTCGACCTCATAGAAAACACAAGCCTGTCCCGCTGAAATTCCGTCTTCCGGCGACAGCAATTCCACCTCGGCTTCGGTCGCCGAAATCGGCCGGATCACCGCGGGCCTCGGTGGCCGCGTCGACCTCACCTTCACCAGAACCTGCCACTCCTCCCGGCTATCAAACGAACGATCGCCCAGCCAGTTGATCTCACGCACCGGAATAGTCCGCGTCGACAGCGCCTCTTTCGGCCCCACAATAACCCGCCGCAGTTCGGGGTCCAGCTTGACCACATAGATCGGATCTTCCAGCACCCCGATCCCCAGCCCCCGCCGCTGACCAATCGTGTAATGAATAACCCCGCGATGCTGACCCACGACATTCCCGGCCAGATCGACAATCTCCCCCGGCTCCGCCGATCCGGGCCGCAGCTTTTCAATCACCGCCGCATAGTCGCCATTCGGGACGAAACAGATGTCCTGACTGTCCGGATTGTCCGCCACCGACAACCCATACT
>JBAVTI010000233.1:0-13564 GCA_049696055.1 Paracoccaceae bacterium
CCCCAGTGGTGGGCGAGGCGTGGGATCCGGCGGTTTATGCCGCCATCGCCGCCGAACGCCCGGTCAAAGCCCTGATGTGCGACAGCACCAATGTGTTTTCGCTGCACCCCGGCCGTTCGGAAAGCTCGATCCGCGAGCCGATCCGTGATCTGATCAAATCCACGCGCGGCATGGTTGTGGCCACCACATTTGCCTCGAACGTCGCCCGCCTGAAAACCCTGGCCGAGGCTGCCCGCGCCGCCAACCGGTCGGTCTGCCTACTTGGCCGCGCCATGCAGCGTATGGTCAAGGCAGCGCAAGAAGCCGGGGTGTTAACCGATTTTCCGCCCCTGGTTCCCGCCGAACAAGCACTTGATGTGCCGCGCGGCAACCTGATGCTGATCGTCACCGGCAGCCAGGGCGAACGCCGCGCCGCCACCGCCCAGCTTTCGCGCGGCAAATATCTGGGGCTAGAGATGAAAGAGGGCGATATGTTCCTGTTTTCATCGAAAACCATTCCGGGCAATGAGCGCGGTGTGATCAAGATCATGAACGCGTTTTCCGAAATGGGCGTTGATATCGTCGATGACGCGGGTGGCAAGTATCACGTCTCGGGCCATGCCAACCGCCCCGATCTGGAAACCCTGCACCGCATTCTCAAACCGCAAATGCTGCTGCCGATGCACGGCGAACACCGCCATCTGCGCGAACACGCCCGCATCGGTGCTGTGAGCGGCATCGCGTCGGAAGTGGCGACCAACGGCATGCTGGTTGATTTGTCCGGCGACGCGCCAGAGGTGGCCGAATACATCGAAACCGGCCGCACCTATCTGGACGGCTCGGTTTTGATCGGTGCCCGCGACGGTGTGGTGCGCGACCGTATCCGCATGGCGCTGAACGGCCACGTTCTGGTCACGCTGATCATGGACGAATCCGATGCGCCACTTGGTGATCCGTGGGTTGAACTGATGGGCCTGCCCGAACTTGGCAAACGCGGCACGCCGTTGTCTGACGGGCTTGAAGCCGAGCTGGCCGAATTCATGTCGGGCGCTCCGGTCAAGATCCTGCGCGATGATGACAAGCTGGACGAGGCGATCCGACGGATCGTGCGGCAGGTTTCGATGGAAGAGATCGGCAAAAAGCCCGAAGTCACCGTTGTGGTCAGCCGTTTGCAAGAAGGCTAAGGCGGGTCAGCGCATCCCACATGCAATAAAAAAGGGGCGCAACTGCGCCCCTTTTTCGTTATCTGTCAGCAGTTTAGCTTTCGCTGTTCTCTGATACATCCTCGGCCACCACGTCGGTTTCCGGCTCGTCGGGTGTTACCGCGTCAATCTTGAAGCTGCGCAGAATGAAATCGGGAACATGGTCGCCCATGCCCACAACACGTTCGCCGCGGTCATTGTCGCGGCGGTAATCCCGACGCTCGCCAGCCTCGCGGTTGCCATCGCGCCGATCCCGCCCGCCGTCACGCCCGCCGTCACGCCCGCCGTCACGATTGTAATCGCGCCGCGGTTCGCTGCGCTCTTCACGCGGTGCTGCTGCCCGTTCTTCGCGCGGCTCATCCCGGCGTGCCTGAGTGGGGCGTTCTTCGCGCGGCTCATCCCGGCGTGCCTGAGTGGCGCGTTCTTCGCGTGGCTCATCCCGGCGTGGCGGTGCTGCCCGCTCTTCGCGCACGGGTGCTGCTTCGGCCACCACGGCGGCTTCCGCGACCACGGTTTCTACCACTCCCTCGCGCGGTGCGCGGTCGCGGCTGCCAGAACGGCTCCGGCCTCCCCGGCTGCGACCCGATTTCTCGTCGCGCCCACCGTCACGCCCGCCTTCGCGCGGGGCAGGGGCCTCGCCCGCATCCGCCAGTGTAAAGCCTTCGGGCAGCGTGCCACGCGGAATTGGCTGCTTGACCAGATGCTCGATCGCCGCCAGATATTTTTCGTCATAAGGTGTCGAAATGGTGAACGCCTTGCCCAGACGCCCCGCCCGGCCGGTGCGGCCAATGCGGTGGACGTAATCTTCGGGATGCGAGGGCACGTCAAAGTTGAACACGTGGCTAACTGCCGGAATGTCCAAACCGCGTGCTGCCACGTCGGATGCCACCAACAGATGCACAGACCCGTCGCGGAACCCGTCCAGCGTCTTGGTGCGCACCGATTGATCCAGATCTCCATGGATCGGCGAGGCGTTAAAACCGTGCTGCTTCAGTGACTTGGACACCACATCCACATCCATCTTGCGATTGCAGAAGATGATGGCGTTGGTGCAAGTCTCGCCCTCGGCCCGGATCAACGCCCGCAAAACCGAGCGTTTGTCAGCAAAACTGCGGTCCTTGCGGGCAGGGGTAATGGCGAACAATTTTTGTTCAATCGTCTCGGACGTGGTCGCTTGACGCGCCACTTCGATCTTCACCGCGTTCGACAGGAAGGTATTGGTGATCCGCTCGATTTCCGGTGCCATGGTGGCCGAGTAAAAGAAGGTCTGCCGGGTAAACGGCGTCAGGCTGAAGATCCGCTCGATATCGGGAATAAAGCCCATGTCCAGCATCCGGTCGGCCTCATCGACCACCATGATCTGCACACCCGTCAACAAAAGCTTGCCACGCTCGTGATGGTCAAGCAAACGCCCCGGCGTCGCAATCAGCACGTCAACACCGCGATCAATCAGCTTGTCCTGCTCGCCAAACGACACGCCGCCGATCAGCAACGCTTTGGTCAGCTTGGTATATTTGGCATAGGTTTCGAAATTCTCGGCCACTTGCGCCGCCAATTCCCGCGTCGGTGCCAGCACCAGGCTGCGCGGCATCCGTGCCTTCGCGCGGCCTTGGCCAAGCAGGGTGATCATCGGCAACACAAAACTTGCGGTCTTGCCGGTGCCGGTCTGGGCAATGCCCAACACATCGCGGCCTTGCAGCGCGTGCGGAATGGCCTGTGCCTGAATCGGGGTTGGGGTCTCATAGCCTGCTTCTTGCACGGCCTTAAGTACGCGCGGGTCCAGCGCGAGATCGGAAAACTTTGTCATATGCGTCCTGTAGATGTGGCATCGGGCCACATGAAATTAAGGGACGCTGCTAACCGGACGTCCCGGCGTCTTGTCCCCCGATAGGAGGATGTGGAGTGCGTTACCGGAAAACGCAAGAAGGGTCAAGGTTTGGCTGGCCTTTTGGGGGGGCAGCCGCCTCAGACCATCATCTCTTTCGTCGCCGTCAGCTTCACCTCGGGATAATCGCGGCCAATCCGGTCGATATCCCACTGCAAACGCGTCAGGAACACCACGTCGCCATCACTGTCATGCGCGATATGGCCTTTGTTTACGTTGATGAACCGCTCTACCTCGGCCTTTGGTCCGGTCACCCAGCGCGCGCTGGTGAACGCACTGCCTTCAAACCGCACCGGCAGCGAATATTCCTGCTCGATCCGGCTTGCCAGCACTTCAAACTGCAAGGCCCCCACCACGCCCACGATATAGCCAGAGCCGATCAACGGCTTGAACACTTTGGCAGCACCTTCTTCGGCAAACTGCATCAGCGCCTTTTCCAGATGCTTGGCCTTCATCGGGTCCATCGCCCGCACACCCTGCAAAAGTTCCGGCGCAAACGACGGAATCCCGGTGAAGTGCAGCGCCTCGCCCTCGGTCAGCGCATCGCCAATCCTAAGCTGCCCGTGGTTCGGAATCCCGATGATATCGCCAGCCCAGGCTTCCTCGGCCAACGCGCGGTCCGCCGCCAAAAACAGCACCGGATTGCTGACCGCCATCTGCTTTTTGGATCGCACATGCAGCAGTTTCATGCCGCGCTCAAAATGCCCCGAGGCAAGCCGCACGAACGCCACCCGGTCGCGGTGTTTGGGGTCCATATTGGCCTGCACCTTGAAGACAAAGCCGGTTACCGTGGCCTCCTCGGGTGCAATTCCGCGTTCCCGCGCTTTTTGCACCTGCGGCTCTGGCCCCAGTTCGCCCATGCCGTCCATCAGTTCCTTGACACCAAAAGAGTTGATCGCCGAGCCAAACCAGATCGGCGTCATATGGCCTTCCAGAAACGACTGTCGGTTGAATTTTGGCAGCAAAACGTCGACCATTTCCAACTCTTCGCGCAGCTTTGCCAATTGATCCGCCGGAATATGCTCTGCCAGCTTGGGGTCGTTCAACCCCTTGATCTCAATGGTTTCCGCCACCCGGTTCCGGTCGGCTCGGTCCATCAACTCCAGACGATCATGCAAGATATCATAGCAGCCCAGAAAATCGCGCCCCATGCCAATCGGCCAAGACACCGGTGCCACGTCAATTGCCAGATTCTGCTGAATCTCGTCAATGATATCAAAGGTATCACGGCTTTCGCGGTCCATCTTGTTGCAAAACGTCAGGATCGGCAGATCGCGCAACCGGCAAACCTCGAACAGCTTGCGGGTCTGGCTTTCCACCCCCTTGGCCCCATCAATCACCATGATCGCCGCGTCAACGGCGGTCAGCGTGCGGTAGGTATCCTCGGAAAAGTCCGAGTGTCCGGGGGTGTCGACCAGATTGAACCGATACTGCCGGAAATCAAAGCTCATGGCCGATGCCGAAACCGAGATCCCGCGTTCTTGCTCCATCTTCATGAAGTCAGACCGCGTCCGCCGCGCCTCACCCTTGGCCCGCACTTGGCCCGCCATCTGAATGGCACCGCCAAACAGCAGGAACTTTTCGGTAAGCGTGGTTTTCCCCGCGTCGGGATGCGAGATGATCGCAAAGGTCCGGCGGCGGGCAATTTCGGGCGGAAGGGGGGCATGATTATCGCGCATTTTCGGGCAATAGCGGAAAATATCCCGAAGGTCCAGCGAGGCAGGCGTTGTGCGCAACGGCACAACACGACGGCAATGCCCGCGCTCAAATCAAGGGGTTGCGGGGCCGGTTTTGCCACGCTCTCATCCGTCATTGCCGCCCAATCAGGTGCGGCGACGCCGTTTGGGCAGTCCGGCCACAACGTGCCGCCCGGCCTCGGTGCCAAAATGCTGCACCTGGCTTAGGCCCGGAAACCGCGCCTTCACATCGCCCGCCAATTCCACCGGCAACCGTGACAGCGTTGCATCTGTCACCATCAGGCTTTCGGCAGGGATACCCTCGGCATAAATGATTTCGTGGCCATCAAACACCAAGCTGAAATAATCGACAAACCCACCCTCGCGCAAAAACACCGCCTCGCCATCCACCAGATGCTTGGCCTGCACCAAAAGCTCGGCAGTTGGCATATCGGCACTGCGGTCGCGCTGATACAGAAACATCCGGTGATGCTGACTGATGATCAAATCGCCCGCATTGCCCATTGCGCCTGCGGTAATCACCACGGGCGCAAACGCCCCCACCGCCCGCAACGTGGCGCGGCCCACCCAGCGTATCGGCTGCGGCCCGTGGTCGCGCGTCAACACCCGATCGCCCACCGCCAAGGCCTCGATGCCGCGCTGATTGCCATTGGCCAGCGTGATCATGGTGCCACGCGCAAAAGACACGCACAGCAAATCCGATAGCGGCGTCTCGGCAGGCGCATCCTCGACCTTCAGCAAGGCATACTCGATCCGCACGCCCATCGGCGACAGCGGCAAGGCATAGAGCGCCGCCTCCAGTTGCAGGATCAGCAAATCCACCTTGTTGCCGTCCGTGCCCATCAGCGTATAGCGCGACACCATCCGCACCACGCCGCCCTCGGTGCCGATCTGTGATCCGGCAGCGACGCTTTGCCCCGCACCCGCCGCACTGCGCGCCACCATCAGCCGCAACGACACCGCATCATCGGCAAGCTCGTAGATATCGCCGGGGCAAACCTCGTCTGGCCCGCCCAGACCGTCGCCCAGATTGGCCCCGGTCGATACATAAATGTCTTCCGCCCGGAACAGCATGCACGCTTGTCCAGGAAGGTTGGCGGCTGCGATATTGCGGGGATCAGGCGTGTCTTGGGTCATTGCAGGCGGGCCATCGTTATACTGCTACAGCGCAACAGCGGTTGTTTTCATCTGGTCCCCACCATGGCTTTCTTTACCAAGCTTCCAGCCCAAAGGTCAATTGCGCTGTCATCGCTCCAAGCTTGCGAAAGCCAAAAAAACGCGGCCCTTTTCCTTGCCCGCCGCGGCTGGTACCCTTTTCTTGGTGTAACAAAAGGGGCAGCACATGGATCTGGGCATTCGCGGTAAAAAAGCATTGGTCTGTGCATCCTCCAAAGGCCTCGGGCTTGGTTGCGCCCAGGCGTTGGCCGAAGCTGGGGTTGATCTGGTGATGAATGCGCGCGGTGATGCCGCCCTGCAAACTGCCGCCGCTGACATCCGGGCGCGCTACGGTGTTCACGTCACCGCCATTGCCGCCGACATCACCACCGAAGACGGCCGCGCCCAGGTTTTGGCCGCCGCCGGAGCGATTGATATTCTGGTCACCAACGCCGGTGGCCCGCCGCCCGGCCTGTGGTCCGATTGGACACGCGATGATTTCATCCGCGCCCTTGACGCCAATATGCTGACCCCGATTGCGCTGATGACCGCCCTGCTGCCGGGCATGATCGCAGCGGGCTGGGGCAGGGTGATCAACATCACCTCGCAATCGGTCAAAGCGCCGATCCCGCAGCTTGGCCTGTCGAACGCTGCGCGCACCGGCCTTACCGGCTATGTCGCCGGCACCTCGCGCCAGGTCGCCCCGTTCGGCGTCACGATCAACAACCTGCTGCCGGGCATTCACGCCACCGACCGCGCGGTGTCGCTGGATACGGGCGTGACCAAAGCGCAGGGCATCAGCCTTGAAGAAGCCCGCGCCCAACGTCAGGCCACCATCCCCGCCCGCCGCTATGGCACCCCCGCCGAATTTGGTGCCGCTTGTGCGTTTCTGTGCAGCCAACATGCGGGCTTTATCGTCGGTCAGAATATCCTGCTCGATGGCGGGGCCACCAACGCCACGCTGTAAATGCGCCGGAAATTTGGTTTTTGAACGTATGGCGCAAAGCCATACGCCCGCCATACGCAAAACATACCCACCATTCGCAGGCCTTGCCCCGCCAATCTGTGCCTGATACGCCATATCCGATGAATTCACTAAGGTAAGCCCTTGCCACAACCCGCCGCCAGATTAGAGGTCAGCCACCTGACGCGCCGCTTTGGCGGCCTTGCTGTGGTGCAAGACGTCAGCCTGACCATTGCGCCGGGTCAGGTAACCTGCCTGCTTGGCCCTTCGGGTTGCGGCAAATCCACCACCTTGCGGATGATCGCCGGGGTCGAAAGACCCGATGCAGGCCGCATCGCAATCGACGGTCGCGTGGTGCAGGATGCCACGACAAACCTGCCCCCCGAGGCGCGTTCCGTCGGTCTGATGTTTCAGGATTTTGCGCTGTTTCCGCATCTGACCGTGGCGCAGAATGTAGCGTTTGGCCTAAAAGGTGACCGTGTTTTCAAAGACTTGCGGGTGGCCGAACTGCTTGACCGCGTCAACCTTGCAGGCTTTGGCACCAAACACCCGCATCAGCTTTCGGGGGGCGAGCAGCAGCGCGTTGCCCTTGCCCGCGCCCTTGCCCCGCGCCCCCGTATCATGCTGATGGACGAGCCGTTTTCCGGCCTTGATAACCGCCTGCGTGACGGGATCCGCGACACCACACTCGAGGTGTTAAAGGCCGAAGGCACTGCCGTTTTGCTGGTCACCCACGAGCCGGACGAGGCGCTGCGCATGGCCGACGAAATCGCCCTGATGCGCGGGGGCCATATCGTGCAGCAAGGCTCGCCCTACAATGTCTACAACGCGCCAGTAGACAAGGCGGCTGCAGCATTTTTTAGCGATATCAATGTGATACGCGGCACATCGCGCGGCGCTTTAACCGACACGCCGTTTGGTGCCTTCCTGACGCCGGGGCATCAGGATGGTGGAGAGGTGGATATCGTCATCCGCCCGCAACACTTGAAAATCGACTTTGACCGTGCCGGTCGCGGCCCAAATCCCACCGCGATGGATGGCTCTCCGGCACGTGGCACAGTGGTCAGATCGCGGTTCTTGGGGCGCGAAAGCCTTGTTGAATTTGCGATGGATTTTGACGGGCTAAAGCTGATGGCGTCGATTCCGGGCGTCTTTCTGCCGCAACCCGGCACCATCCTGTGGCTGATGATCCGCCGCGACCGCTGCTTCGTATTTCCCGTCGCGCACTAGAGCGTGATGCGAATAAGTGACCTCGGTTATTCGCTTGAATCACGCACATTTCAAAGGCTGGATCAAGATGATGTTTCTTTCGAACATCATCTTGATCTAGGCCGGTTCCGGCGGCACAGTCACCGGCAACAACCCTGCCAGTTTCTCACCCAACCCCTTGGCCGCCTTGGCAATTCTCTCGTCTTCAAGGGCCGCCGCCAACCCCAGCCCCATCTGCAAAGCTTCGGCCTCATCTGCGGTCAAAATCATCGGTGGCAGGGTAATCGGCCCGCGCAGGATATACCCCACACCGCGTTCGCCCTGCACCGGCAGCCCCGCCTCGGCCAGCGTCGCCATATCGCGCCAGATGGTGCGCACCGACACCCCATGCGCCCCCGCCAAATCCCGCGCAATGTGCAACCGCCCGTCGCGCAGACGTTGGATCAGGTCAAACAGGCGGTCATTGCGGCTCATGTAGCATTGGTGCGCGGGCGGGCGGTTTGCGTCAATACGCCAATGCAGTGCGGGCGACTTACTGACAACTTACTGTCAGCAATGACACACCCGAAATGACAGAACCCCCGATATCCTGCGGTTTGGGGCTTTGATTGTTCCGCCGCAGGTCATAAATGTGCTGCAACGAAAGTAGGGGGCAGTCCCCTAGCAGGAGAATTGACCATGGGAAGATTTGGACCGCTTGAAATCATCATCATCGCAGCCGTCGTGCTTGTGTTGTTCGGCCGTGGCAAGATCAGCAACCTGATGGGCGAAGTTGGCAAAGGCATCACCGCCTTCAAAAAGGGCGTCAAAGCCGAGGTGGACGACACCGAAAAAGCCGCTGTCGAAGCCGCGCGCGACGTGACCCCGGAAACCGACAAAGACAAGGTGTAAGCCTGTCACCCTGCCTGAACGGGAAGAACTGACATGATGGACATTGGCTGGAGCGAGCTTCTGCTGATCGGGGTCGTGGCGCTGATCGTGGTGGGTCCGAAAGACCTGCCGCGGATGTTCCACGCCTTGGGTCGCTTTACGGCCAAGGCACGCGGTATGGCGCGCGAGTTTCAGCGCGCGATGGATGACGCGGCAAAGACCTCTGGTCTTACCGAAGCCGCCAAGGATCTCAAGGACTTGACCTCGAAAAAGTCCCTTGGCATAGACGCCTTGGAAGGGGCGGCTGCCCGGTTTGAAAAGTGGGACCCGACGAAATCAGCCCTTGCCACCCAGGGCCCCGCCACCAAAGCCTTGGCCGAGAAAAAGGCCTCTGACGCCGCCGCCCGAAGTGCAGCGCAGGCGGCCAAGAAATCAGCCAGGGAAGTCGCGGCAGAAATGGCCGACGATCTGGCCGACGAAAGTGCCGCGATGGCGACCCCGGTTCCGATCGCAAAGCCTGCAGCCAAAGCTGCAGCCAAACCCACGGCCAAACCTCGGGCCGCAAAGCCCGCGCCCGCCGCCGCACCCGACAAGCCCAAACCCGTTCGGCGCAAGAAGAGTGACACATGACCACGGATAACATTGATGACAGCTCGGCCCCGCTGATCGAACATCTTGCCGAATTGCGCAATCGGCTGATGTGGTCGGCGCTGGCCTTTGTTTTGGCCATGCTGGCGGTTTATCCAGTGGCGAATTACGTCTTCAACTTCTTGACCAACCCGCTTTGCACTGCACTGGCAGCCACCGGCCAGCCTTGCGGCCTTGTGCTGATCAAGATGCAAGAAGGCTTCTTTGTTGCCATCAACATCTCGATGTTTGGCGGACTTGTGCTGTCATTTCCCGTCATCGCCTATCAGCTTTGGCGGTTTGTGGCCCCGGGGCTTTACAAGACCGAGCGCAATGCGTTCTTGCCGTTTCTGATGGCCTCGCCGCTGATGTTTTTCTTTGGTGCTGCGTTTTGTTTTTACGTTGTCCTGCCGACGGTGTTTGCTTTTTTCCTGCAATTTCAACAAGGTTCCCTGACAGCAACGCCGCAGGACGCGGGTGCTGCCACCGATGCGGCCAAGGCGCTGCCGGGCATTGTGTTCCAAGGATCGGTGCAGGAATACCTAAGCCTGACGATGAAATTCGTGCTGGCCTTTGGTCTGTGTTTCCAGCTTCCGGTGTTGCTGACGCTGATGGGCAAGGCCGGGTTGGTCACTTCCAAGGGGCTTGCCGGGGTGCGAAAATATGCGGTCGTGGCCATTCTTGTGGTGGCCGCCATCATCACGCCACCCGATGTGATGAGCCAGATCATCCTGTTCGCTGCGATTTACCCGCTGTACGAAGTGTCGATCCACATCATCGCCCGGATGGAGAAATCCCGCGAAGCCAAGCTGCGCGCCGAAGGGTTGTGGTTTGATGACGATGAAGAAGATGAAACGGCAGGCGATACGGGCAAGCCATGACTGACGACGCCTTGATCCGGATCGCGGCGGCGCTGGAACGCCTTAGCCCCGCGCCGCAACCCAAGCCCGATTTTAGCGCCGCAGATGCCTTTGTCTGGCATGTCGATCCGGATCGGCTGGTCCCTGTGGCGCAGGTCAGCCGGGTGGATTTGTCGCTGTTGATCGGTGTGAACCGCGCCCGCGATACCCTGCTGGAAAACACCCGGCATTTCGCCCGCGGCCTGCCCGCCAACAATGCTTTGCTTTGGGGGGCGCGGGGAATGGGAAAATCCAGCCTTGTCAAAGCAATACATGCCAAAGTTCGCGCAGAAAACCTGCCCCTGAAAATCGTCGAGCTTAGCCGCGAAGACCTGCCTTCGGTGGGGCGTCTGCTCACGCAACTGCGGGGGGCTGACGCGCGGTTTATCTTGTTTTGCGACGATCTGTCGTTCAGCCATGATGATCAGCATTACAAATCGCTGAAGGCGGTGCTGGATGGTGGCATTGAGGGGCGGCCCGATAACGTCATCCTTTATGCCACCTCGAACCGTCGGCATCTGATGCCCCGCGACATGATTGAAAATGAACGCTCGACGGCGATTTCCCCATCGGAAGCGGTGGAAGAAAAGGTGTCACTTTCCGATCGTTTTGGCCTTTGGCTGGGCTTTCATCCCTGTTCGCAAGATGAGTATCTGGCGATGATCGACGGCTATTGTGCGGCGCATGGCATGGTGATTGATGCCGCCACCTTGCGCGCCGAGGCGATCGAATGGCAAGCCACGCGGGGCAGCCGGTCCGGGCGGGTGGCGTGGCAATTCTTTACCGATCTTGCGGCCCGGCACGGTGTCCGGCTTTAGCGCGGTTTGGTGAATTGCTTTGGCCTGAACGCCTTTTGTTCAGGCCAAAGCGCCGTTTGCATATGTTATTGCAGGTAAGGTGCCGGATCGACGCTGTCAAAGCCCTTGCGCACCTCGAAATGCAGGAAGGCCGGGTCGGCGGCGCGGATTTTGGCAATGGTCTGGCCGCGTTTTACCGTAGCGCCTTTGGCCACGGCAATCGCGTCGATCCCGGCGTAGACCGTCAGCAACCCGCCGGCATGCTTGATCACCAGGATCGGCACCTGATCGGTGTCCTTGGTGATCGCGGCCACAGTGCCATCAGCGGCGGCGCGAACAGCGGTGCCCGCAGCGGCGGCAATGTCGATGCCATCGTTCTTTTTCTTGACATAGCCCCGGATGATTTTGCCATCGACTGGCATGGCGAACTGTGCGGCCGATGCGGCTGTTCGGGTATCGCCGAGATCAGGCGAGACCGGGGTGCCAGCTGCCTTTGCCGTTGCGGCCGGGGGTTCGTTAACGTCGGGCAGCGGTTTGGCCGCCGAAGGTGGTACCGGTGTCGGCGTGCCTTGGCCGGGCGAAGTAACGCCAGATGCCGCTTGTGCCGATTGACCCGGTAGGGTGACCGGGATCATCAGGAACTGGCCTTCACGCACGTCCATGTCAGGCCCAAGCCCGTTCCAATCGGCCAAAGCCCGAGCCGAGACGTTGTAACTGCGCGCGATGGTAAAGGCGGTTTCGCCGCGCTCCACTTTGTGGCGAACAGGCTCTGCTCCGGCGCTTTTGGCCACGGGCTTGGCCGCAACGGGTGCCGCCCCGCCTGCCGCCCGGTCAATCGCACCCGACGCAATCGTTGTGACATCAATGCCTTGGGTCTGAATGGCACCGCCGGTGATGGCCCCAGGCCCGGCAACGGTGCCACTGGCTTCGGACACGCGGCGGGGCAGGGCAAGCACTTCACCTGCCCGCAGCGCCGTATCGGGTTTCAGGGCGTTATAGCCCGCCAGCTCGTTTGCATCCAACCCGACGCGACTGGCGACCGACGCCACCGTATCGCCGCGCTGTGCCAATGCCACCTGATATCCGGGGTAGGAAAGTATCCCTCGGGCATCGGCATTGGGCCGGTTGGCGGTGGCGCCTTGGGCGGCGTCAGCGGTGTTCAGAACGCCGCCCTTGCGCAGATCCCAATCCAGATCAGGTTTGGTGCAGGCAGTCATTGCAGCCAACGCCGTCGTCAGGCCAAGGGCGCGCAAAATCGGGGAACGAAGGGTCATGTCTCTGCCTCACATCATGCCCGGGTTGTTCCCGGAGCTTGCATTTACTCGGTTCCGAGTCCCTCGACCAGCGGCACAAAACGCACAGGGCGAAGCTCGTCATAGTCAAATCCGGTGGCGTGCCGGGTCACTTTTATCAGACTTTGCACCGTATCAGATTGGCCGACCGGCACCACCATGATACCGCCAATTTTCAATTGCGCCAAGAGCGGCCCCGGCGGGTCTTCGGCAGCGGCGGTCACAATGATCCGGTCAAACGGCGCTTGATCGGGCAAGCCATAGCTACCATCGGCAGTCAGCGCGGTAATATTCACCAATTTCAGGGCAGCGAACACCTCTTGCGCCTCGCGCACCAGACGGCGGTGGCGGTCTACGGTATAAACCCGGCGGGCAAGGTGCGACAGGATCGCGGCCTGATACCCAGACCCGGTGCCCACCTCCAGCACCACATCGCGCGGCTGCACGTCTAACGCCTGCGTCATCAGCCCCACAACCGAGGGCTGGCTAATGGTCTGCCCGCAGGCAATCGGCAACGGCATGTCTTCATAGGCGCGGTCGGCGAACAGGCCTTTGACAAACAGGCCGCGGTCAATGCGCTCCATCACATTCAGCACGCGCGCATCGGTGACACCGCGTGACCGCAGCGCAAATAGAAAGCGCATCTTGCGTTCTGCCGGGTCGTCTTCTTCTGGCAGGCCGCCGTGGCTCATTGGCGCGGCACCTCGGGTGTTGCAAGCCGCGACGCCAGTTCGGTCAAATGATCATGCGCCGTCAGATCGGCGCGCATCGGCGTGATCGAGATATAGCCCTCAAGGTTCACTGCTGCATCGGTGCCGGGCAGAGTGGGCGAATGTTGCGGGCCGCCCTTGATCCAGAGAAATTTCTTGCCCGAGGGCGAGTGATGCGGCTCAACCGAAAATGCCGTATCGCGGCGAAAGCCCTGTGCTGCTGCCCGCATTCCCTTGACGGCAGGTGCGGCGACGGGGGGAAAGTTGACGTTGTAGAA
>JBAVTI010000234.1:0-4341 GCA_049696055.1 Paracoccaceae bacterium
CAGATCCAGTAACCCGGCGCGGGCACCAAAGCGTTGGTCAGCCTCTTGCAGTGCAAGGATGTCGGCATCAATTTCGCTAATCACCGCCGCTGTGCGCGCAAGATCGCAGCGCCGATCGGCACCGACGCCTTTGTGGATGTTGTACGAAGCGACAGTCAGAGAGGGCATGCCTGTATTTACACCAGATTTGGCGGTTTCGACCGTGCTGGAGGCAAAGGCCGGGGCCGCGTTTTTCTTGATGTAAGTGTGGGGGATTAACGGGGCTGAAACAAGGCCTTCCCCGGTAATTTGGGAAAGGCCGTGTGTGATCAGAGGTCTGGCGAGACCTTCCAGTCGCGCAGTTTATAGACCGTGCCGGGGCGCGGCCGAGGACCGTCGGAGGTTTCGCTCATCCGGCGTTTGAACGAATGGATCGGCGTCGCGCGATCATCAATCCGCACTTCGACCACCGACGGGCCATCATGCGCAAAGGCGGCATCAAGGGCGGCACCGATATCATCGGGTTTATCAACGTAAATCCCCATCAGGCCCAGCCCTTTTGCCGCCGCCGCATAACCCGGCGTGACGCTTTGGGATTCAAGTTCGATCGACTGGGGGTTGTCGAAGAACAGTTCCTGCCACATCTGGATCCAGCCGAGTTTGCCGTTGTTTATCACCACATTGACGATGCGTTGGTTGTAAACCGCCTGAGTGGCAAGCTCGCCGATGGTATAGGAAAACGCACCATCCCCCGCGACAGTGACAATGCGGGCATCCGGTCGCACGGCGGCAGCGCCAATGGCCCCCGGAACCGAATAGCCAAGGCCGCCCTGCCCGCGGGCAAAGATGAACTGACGCCCCGCGCGTTTGGCCGGAATATAGCCTGCAATCCATCCCGCAGAAAACGACGCATCCGATACCACGATATCGTCGTCACCCAGCCGCTTGGCGATTTCGCTCATCACGCGGGGCGGCAGGATCGGGATCTGATCCGACGCCATCTCGGCTGCCTTTTCCGCATCGCAGCGGGCTTTTACCTCGGCGATCCGGGCGTTCCACTCGGGGTGGGCATCGGCAAGCGAGGCACCAAGCGCTGCATCAAGGGCGGTCACAATCTCGCGGACATCGCCCAAAAGCGGTACGGTGGGGCGGAAGGTGCGGCCATGTTCCAACGGGTCGCAATCAATGGTGATGGTAGCCTGATCGGGCTTTGGCAATGTCCAGTTCATGCCGGTGTTCTGGCTGACTTTGGAGCCACACCAGATCACCAGATCGGCCTCCTGGATCAGCTCTATCGCGGCCAAAGACCCCAAGGGGTTCAGCACGCCCGCCGCATAGGCGCGGGTTTCGGGAACCGAACCTTTGCCGGTCAGGCTGGTGACCACAACGCCCCCCAGCCGGTCGGCAAAGGCGGTGGCTATCGCAGTGGCGCCCGATCCATGCACCCCGCCACCACAAACCAGCGCCGGGCGTTTGGATTTGCGGATCAGGGCCGCGGCGGCGGCGATATCGGTCGCGGGGGCGACGCTGCGCAGATACGGCACGTAATGCGAGCGGTCATCGCAAATGATTTTCAGGGTGTCCGGATCCCAGTTGGCATCAAAAATGTCATGCGGGATCATCAGGGCCACCGGGCCGGGGCGCGGAGATGTGGCAACACGAAACGCGGTGCGGATCATTTCGGGCAGCGCTGCGATCGACGGCACCATCCATGCGTCTTTGGTGCAAGTTTTGAAAAATGCCACCTGATCAAAAGCTTGCGAGGCAATTCCCTTGTCACGCAGCGATAACCAATCCAGCGGCAACTCGCCCACAATGCCGATCATCGGCACCGAGGCGTTCAGCGCCTCGAAAAAACCGGCGGCCAGAAGGTTGGCGCCCGGCCCCACGGTTGCGTCACACACCCCCGGCTTTCCCGTCAGACGGGCATAGGCATCGGCAGCGTAGGCGGCGTTGCGTTCATCGCGCATCAGGATGTGGCGGATGCGATCCGTGCGGCGAGAAATGCCATCATGCAGGGCCGTGGTCTGGCCCCCGGGCATGCCGAACACAAATTCGACGCCATACTGGGCCAGCATTTCGGCAACGAGGTCCCCCATATGGGCCATCTTCTTGGTCATCATCTTCTCCTGAAGTGCTAAAGGCGCCCAAAAGACCGCCAGTTGAATGTCTTTCGGGGTGGGCGGGGGGGTTATTCCCCGCCCGTTGGTATTAGTTTTGCCAGGACTTGATCAGTTCGTCGTAGGCGATGGTTTGGGCTTGTGGTTTTTCGTTCTCGAGTTTGGCGACGGGGGCGCCGGGGGCGTCGAGCCAGACCTGGGCGTCTTCGACCGGGTTCATCACCGGACCCAGATCGCCCTGAACGCCAGCGCGCTCGAGGCGTTCAAGCACCTTTTCCTGCTCGGCACACAGGCTGTCGAGCGCTTCTTGCGCGGTCTTGGCCCCCGATGAGGCGTCGCCGATGTTCTGCCACCACAGCTGTGCCAGTTTCGGGTAATCGGGGATATTGGTGCCGGTGGGCGACCATTGCACGCGGGCGGGCGAGCGGTAGAATTCGATCAACCCCCCCAGTTTCGGCGCGCGTTCGGTAAAGGACGCGTGCTGAATGGTGCTTTCGCGAATGAAGGTCAGGCCGACGTGGCTTTTCTTCACATCCACCGTCTTCGAGGTCACGAACTGCGCGTAAAGCCAGGCGGCCTGCGCGCGGTCGACCGGGGTCGATTCCATCAGTGTCCACGAACCCGCGTCCTGATAGCCGACCTTCTGGCCTTCGGTCCAATAGGCGCCATGTGGCGAGGGGGCCATGCGCCATTTGGGGGTGCCATCGGCGTTCACAACCGGCAGGCCATCCTTGACCATGTCGGCGGTGAAGACGGTATACCAGAACATCTGCTGGGCGATCTCGCCCTGTGCGGGCACCGATCCGGCCTCGCTGAACACCATGCCCTGAGCGGCCGGTGGTGCATAAGCCTTTAGCCAGTCGATGTATTTCTGGATCGCGTAAACCGCCGCCGCATCGTTGGTCGCCCCACCACGGGTGACGCAAGAGCCAACGGGTTGCGACTTTTCGTTGACGCGGATGCCCCATTCATCGACCGGCAGGCCGTTGGGCTCGCCCACATCCCCCATGCCGGCCATCGACATCCACGCATCGGTAAAGCGCCACCCGAGGCTTGGGTCTTTCTTGCCATAGTCCATGTGACCATAGACTTTCTTGCCGTCGATTTCCCGACCGGTAAAGAATTCGGCGATATCCTCATAGGCCGACCAGTTCAGCGGCACGCCCAGATCATAGCCATATTTGGCCTTGAAGTCGGCCATGTTGGTCGGATCGCTGAACCAGTCCTGACGGAACCAATAGAGGTTGGCAAACTGCTGATCGGGCAGTTGGTAAAGCTTGCCATCGGGCCCGGTGGTGAACTTGATGCCGACAAAATCGGCCAGATCCAGACCGGGGTTGGTGACGGCGGCGCCTTCGCCGGCCATCCAGTCGGTCAGGTTGCGCGCCTGCTGATAGCGCCAGTGGGTGCCGATCAGGTCAGAGTCGTTGATATAGGCGTCGTAGATATTCTCGCCCGACTGCATCTGCGTTTGCAGCTTTTCGACCACATCGCCTTCGCCGATCAGATCGTGGGTCACCTTGATGCCGGTAATGGCGGTGAACGCCGCAGCCAGCACTTTGGATTCGTATTCATGGGTGCCGATGGTTTCAGATACCACCTTGATTTCCATGCCGGCATAGGGCTTGGCGGCGGTCTCGAACCACGCCATTTCGGCCTCCTGGCCCGCGCGGTCCAGCGCCGAAAGATCGCCGATTTCGGCATCAAGGAAGGCTTTCGCCGCCTCCATATCTGCCCAGGCGGGAATGCCCGTCACCATCAGCGCAAGCGCCATGGCGGTTGAAGTGTGACGCACTCTCATTTAATTCCTCCCAGAATGTTGAGACAGTTCCTAGACGTTCCGTTCTTAGACGTTTCGTGTCGCGCGGCGGGTCGGGGTTGCAGCCCCTGCCCGCCCTTTGGATGCCCAGGCTATACCCAGCGGAAAACCGCAAAAGCATAGACCAGACAGACGATCAGCGCGCCCCAGATCAGGGCCGCACCGAACAGGCCGAGCCAGCCAATATGAATAAAGGCTGCGCCCAAAAGCGTGATGAACAACCGATCCCCGCGCGTGGTCTCGATCCGCAAAACCCCCACCCGCGGGGTCTCGGGGTATTTGATCGCCAGCACGGTAAAGCTGATCAGCAGGCAGGCGATCACCACAAAAAAGATCGCCGTCGGGGTGGTCCATGCCATCCATGCCATCTTGCAATTCCCCCTAAACCCGGCCCAGAGCAAAGCCCTTGGCGATATAGTTGCG